>DXGR01000029.1 GCA_019113825.1 Candidatus Stackebrandtia excrementipullorum
CGGGCAGCAGTAGAGGTCCAGCATTTCGGCGACCTCGACGGCGTCGCGCGCCGACGGGCGGGCTCGCATCCGCCACGTAGTGATCGATTCGCTGGTTCTTAGGTCCGGCATCAGGGAGGGCAGCCCGTCGGAGCAGTACTGGCTCGGATCCAAGTGGGGCACGAGGCCCAGCATCCAGGCGAGCGCGTACAGGGCTTCCAACTGTTCGGAGTATCGCTGTGGGTCGCCGTTGCCGGTGGCGATGAACTGCCATTCGTCTCGGGTGAGTTCCTCCAGAACCCGGGCGTCGAGAAGCCAACGCATCGCCATCTGGGGAGGCATGTCAAAAACCCGCGCCTGGACGATGTTCAAAATCGCGGCGCGGGCTTCGATGTCGGGTTGGGCTCGCAAGGCCACCCGGTCGTCCACCTTGAAAATCGGAGGCAGATAATCGGGCCGCACGGAAACACCGAGTTGTGAGAGGTTTTCACAGGTGCGGGCGCGTACTTGGCGGGGGTCAAACAGCAGCGGCGTCACAGTGGCCTCGCCTATCGGTCGCGTGGCTAACAAATTCAACTCCCACCCGATCTCCAACGTAACCGTCATCACAAGAAAAGGCCAGCAAACGAGGGTCACGTTATGGAAAAGCTGTAGAACCCTTATGCCTCAATCGATCCGTTCCATAATCAAATGGCGCTTATCGAACGAATTTCCTATTTCGACGGCATCTGTGAGCTTTTCACGCGCCACCGCGAACCGCGACGTATCGTCGGCGTGCAGACGCAGCAACGGCTGTCCGGCACGTACCGTTTCACCCACGGTCGCAACGATTTCCACGCCTGCGCCCGCGGACACGGCTTCACCCTGGCGGGCACGACCGGCTCCCAGGCGCCACGCGGCGACACCGACCGCGTATGCGTCCATACTCGTCACCACACCGTCGCGGTCGGCGAGGACCTCGTCGGTCTCCGGCGCCCGCGGCAACGCGGCATCGGGGTCGCCTCCCTGAGCGGTGACCATGGCCCGCCAGGCGTCCATCGCTCGCCCGTCGGCCAACGCCGCGGCCGGGTCGGCGTCGGGCATTCCGGCCAATGCGAGCATCTCGGCGGCCAATGCGACCGTCAGTTCCACCACATCGGATGGCCCGCCCCCGGCCAGGACCTCCACGGACTCGGCCACCTCCAGGGCGTTGCCGGCGGTGCGTCCCAACGGCGTGGACATGTCCGTCAGGAGTGCGGTGCACCGGACCCCGTGCGAGTTCCCCAACCGCACCATCGTCTCGGCGAGTCGACGCGCCGACCGAAGATCCTTCATGAACGCTCCGGAACCGACCTTGACGTCCAGGACCAGGCCCTGTGTCCCCTCCGCGATCTTCTTGCTCATGATCGACGAGGCGATCAACGGTATGGCCTCCACGGTTCCCGTGACATCGCGCAGCGCGTACAGGCGCCGGTCGGCCGGTGCGAGGCGTTCGCTGGCCGCGCACACGACTGCGCCCGGGTTTGCGAGATGGTCGATGAACTCGTCCACGGTCAGGTTCGTGCGGAAGCCGGGGATCGTCTCGAGCTTGTCGAGGGTGCCTCCGGTGTGTCCCAGCCCACGGCCGGACAGCTGCGGCACCGCGACACCGAACGACGCCACCAACGGCGCCAGCGGCAACGTGATCTTGTCGCCCACACCACCGGTGGAATGCTTGTCGACCGTCGGTTTACCGACCCTGCCCAGGTCCAGCCGGTCACCCGAGTCGATCATCGCGGCCGTCCAGTCGCTGATCTCACGGTCGTCGGCGCCGTTCAGCAGGATCGCCATCGCCAACGCCGACATCTGTTCGTCGGCCACCTCACCTCTGGTGTAGGCGTCGATAACCCAGCGGATCTGCTCGGTCGACAACCGACCCCGATCGCGTTTGGTCCGTATGACCTCTACCGCACTGAACACCGTTCCTCCTCATGTTTGCCGCATGATCGTACGGCCCAGCCGACCACATGATCACCGGTGTACCTGTTCGGCCGCGTGAGGCCGAAAAACGTCGCCCGGTGGTGCTACAAAGATGACGATCCTCCATACCCATCCGAAAAGGACCGCGCCATGAACACCGAGCACCTCACCGATTACGCGGGGCTCCCCGTTGTGGACTTTCCGTTCTCGAATGCTGTGGAAGGTCCCCGGCCGCAGACGTGGGAAGACGAAGCCCGGCACGAACAAGAGGGCGCGGCCGCCCTGGACCGGGCGAAAGAGGCACCCGCGTCCGTCGCGTGGCGGCTGCGTTCGGTCGAGGATGCCGCGGACTTCCCCTCATATGTCGAACGGTTCGTTCGTGAGGTCGACACGAGGGCCGTCACGGCTCTGGTCGTCGGCGACTGGGGTCTCCACCACGACGTTGAGGTCTCGTTCGCGGCCGCTCGCGACGCCCTCATCGCCCACGTTGCGGCGTTCCCGGCATTGCGGTCGATGTTCCTGGGGGATGTCACCTACGAAGAGTGCGAGATCTCGTGGCTTGAACAATGTGACATGGCTCCACTGTTGGCCGCGTACCCGAACCTGGTCGCGCTGACGACCCGCGGAGTCGACGGGATCATCGGAAAGCCGGGCCTGGCGTTGCACGTCCCCGAACACACCGGGCTACGGTCGCTGACGGTCCAAACCGGGGGGCTACCCGGGCGGGTCACCCGTGAGATCGTCTCGTCGGGGTTGCCGAATCTGGAACGACTCGAACTGTGGCTCGGTCAGGAGGAATACGGTGGCGACACCACTATCGACGACCTGCGCCCGGTGTTGTCCGGTGACGCGTTCGGGGGTCTGGTTCACCTCGGTCTGCGGAACGCCGAAAACACCGGAGACCTGTTGAAGGCACTGGTCGAATCGTCCCTCCTGCCGCGACTGCGTTCGGTGGACCTGTCCATGGGGACGCTGCGAGGCAGGGACGTCGAGCTTCTTCTGACCTCGATACCGAAGCTCGCGCACCTCGACGATCTCAACTTCGAGCATCACTATCTGACCAAGGCCGAAACGGAACGGGTACAGGCCGCGTTCGACGCCGCAGGAGTGTCGATCGACCTGTCCGAACCGCAGGAAGCCGTGGAGTACGACGGAACAGCCCACTTCTATCCTGCCGTCGGGGAATAGTCGACCACCCGTTAACACCGTTGAAAAGAGGAACGATGATCAGGAGCCATCTCACCGAGTTCGCAGGACTTCCCGTGTTGGACTTTCCGTCCACGGGGGCCGAGGCGGAGTTCATGCGGCAGGCGAAACGGGCCGGCCGGGAGGATTCCGCGGCAGCGGATCGGGCGGAGGAGACGGCGCGACTCGACTCCGCGAAACAGGCACCGGCGACCGTCGCGTGGCGTCTGCGGCTGGTCGCCGACGACGAAGAGGAGTTCGGCGACTACTTCGCCCGGTTCGTCCGTGAGGTCGACACCACGGCGATCACGGCTCTGGTCTTCGGTGACTGGGGGCTGTACGACGGACCCGATCCGACGGCCGAGACCGTCCGCGACCCTCTCATCGCACAAGCCGACTCCTTTGGGGCGTTGCGGTCGCTGTTCATCGGCGACATCATCTATGAGGAGTGCGAGATCTCGTGGATCAACCAGTGCGACATGGGGCCGTTGTTGGCCGCCTTTCCGCATCTTGAGGAACTGACCACGCGGGGTGTGGGCGACACCTACAGCAGCGACGCCCTATTGGCCATGCAGATCGGTGAGCACACGGCACTACGGTCGTTGACCGTTCAAAGTGGGGGCCTTCCGGGTCGAGTGGTCCGAGAGATCGCGTCGGCGAAACTGCCGAACCTGGAACGGCTCGAACTGTGGTTCGGAGTCGATTCCTACGGTGGCGACGCCACACCCGACGATCTGGCTCCCGTTCTGACCGGGGAATCCGTTCCGAAACTCACGCACCTGGGTCTGCGCAACGCCGCCGACACCACCGTATGGTTGAAGGCCTTGACCACCGCCGCCGTGCTGCCGCGCCTGGTTTCGGTGGACCTGTCCATGGGGACGCTGAACGGCGACGACGTCGACCCGCTCGTGTCGGCGCTTCCTCAGCTTGCGCACCTCGACACGCTCGACCTTCACCACCACTATCTGACCGAGGACGAGGTGACACGGGTGCGCACGGCATTCGCGGCCGAAGGCGTCTCCGTCGATCTGTCCGACGCGCGGGAGCCGAACGACCCGGACGACCCGACACCGTATCCGGCCGTTTCCGAGTAACGGCACCAACGAACAGGAGGATCGATGAGCCTCACCGTGTTTCAGGGGCTGTCGGTGTCGGACGGTCCCGTGAACGGACAGTCCGTTTGCGACCGATCGGCGGTCGGCGGGTGACGGCGGCGGCGACCGGCGGACGACCGGTGGTCGTGTGTGTTCCCACGAACCGGCGACTCGCCCTGTTCACCGCAGCCGTCCGACGGTCCGGACGGCCGGACCCGGTCGTGGTTCCGTGGAGCGCGTTGGCCGACGGTACGGCCGTGTCCCTACCCGACGACGCATGGGTCAGGGTGGACGCACCGGGCGAGGACGTGGAGACCGCACGGTTGCTGCGTGGTTGGTCCGCCGCACCCGACCTGTACCGGGTCGAAGGTGCCGCCGATCAACACCGGGGTTTCGTCAAGGCTCTCGACCGCCTCGGTGACCTGGTGGCGGCGACTCCCGGAGCCGGGCTCGTTCAACGGTTGGACGATCTGGTCGACATGTGCGACAAGCGGCGCTGCCATGCACGGTTGGCGGCCGCCGACGTCCCGGTCCCGCAGGCTCTTCCGGGGCCGATCACCGGCTACCGGCAGCTGCGACGTTTCATGAGCGAACACCGCATGCCGCGGGTCTTCGTCAAACCGGTTCACGGCTCGTCGGCTTCGGGCGTGATCGCGTTGGCGACCGCCTCCGGTGGACGTCTGAAGGCGGTGACGTCGGTGAACCTGGTGCGTGACGACGACGGTTCGGTACGGCTGTACAACTCACTGCGGTTGCGCACGTACACGACCGAAGCCGATGTGGCCGCCGTCGTCGACACGTTGGCCCCGGAGGGGCTGCACGTGGAACGGTGGATACCGAAAGCAGGTTTCGATGATCACGTCGTCGATCTGCGAGTCCTCGTGGTGGCCGGTCGCGCGACGCACGTCGTGGTACGGGCGTCACGGTCACCACTGACCAATCTCCACCTCGGGAACGCTCGCGGCGACGTCGACGCTCTACGCGACAGCGTCGGCGACCGCGCCTGGCGGTCGGCCCTGGACACCGCAGAACAAGCCGCCGCGGTGTTCGGCTCCACTCTGCATGCCGGCGTCGACCTGCTGGTGTCACCGGGATGGCGGCGGTTCACCGTCGGTGAGGTCAACGCGTTCGGTGACCTGCTTCCTCGCGTGTTCCACCACGGCCGGGACACCTACGACGAACAGCTGCATGCTCTGTCCACCGGCGGATTCACGCCCCACTCCCCGTCTCCTCGATCTGTTTTGGAACCACGATGAACACCGAACACGTTGTCGCGGGCACCACCCCGGACATGAACGACGTGGTGGGCACCCACGACATTCTGTTGCTCACTCTGGACACGCTGCGTTACGACGTCGCGGTCGAGCTCGCTGCGGCGGGTCGTACCCCTCACCTGGCGCGACTGCTCCCCGACGGCGGTTGGGAGAGGCGGCACGCGCCGGGTAGCTTCACCTACGCGTCGCACCTGGCGATGCTGGCCGGGTTTCTTCCCACGCCGGCGTCACCCGGCCCTCACCCGCGCCTTTTCGCGGCCGCCTTCCCCGGGAGTGTCTCCACGTTCGACCGCACGTGGACGTTCACCGCCGCCGACCTACCTGCGGGCCTGGCCGAGGCGGGTTACCACACCGCCTGTGTGGGTGGCACAGGGTTCTTCAATCGCCGTTCCGCCCTCGGGTCGGTCCTGCCGAACATGTTCGCCGAAAGCCACTGGCAGGAGTCGTTCGGTGTCACCGATCCCCACTCGTTCGAGAACCAGGTGGAGTGCGCGGTCGGGATCACGGAGTCGCTTCCGCCGGAGCAGCCGCTTTTCATGTTGTTGAACGTGTCCGCGCTTCACCAGCCGAACTGGTTTCATCTGCCAGGCGCAACGAGGGACGCCGGTGACACCCGGGACAGTCACGCCGCCGCGCTGGAGTACGTGGATCGCCATCTGCCCCCGTTGTTGACGGCGATGGCGGCGCGGCGCCGGTGTTTCGTCATCGCGTGTTCCGACCACGGGACCGCCTACGGGGAGGACGGCCACACCGGGCACCGCATCGGCCACGAGGTCGTCTGGACGATTCCCTATACCCACGCCGTGTTGCCTCACCGGTATCGCGGCGACACCAAGGAGACCAACCGGTGAACGCCTCCACGGAAACCGCCCCGTCCCCCTACCAGTCCTATGTGTATGCATACCCGCACAAGACGGCGTACCGACCGTTCACACAACGACCGTCTCTGGCCGACATGTGGCGGAACGAGAACGTCGATTCGCTGTCCCTGTACGCCCACATCCCGTTCTGCGAGATGCGGTGCGGGTTCTGCAACCTGTTCACCCGGTCGACTCCCCCGGCGGAACAGGTCCGCGCCTATCTCGAGGCACTGCGACGAGAGGCCGAGGCGACCGCGTCGTGCCTGCCGCCGCAGGCGTCGTTCGCTCGCGCGGCCCTCGGTGGAGGGACACCGACCTACTTGACCGCCGACGAACTGGGCGCCGTCTACGACCTACTGGAAAAAACCATGGGGGTGGATTTGACGGCCATCCCCATGTCGGTGGAAACCTCACCGGCGACCGCGACCCCGGACCGGTTGGCCGTGCTGGCCGAGCGCGGCGCGACGAGGATCAGCATGGGTGTGCAAAGTTTTATCGACTCCGAGGCTCACGCGGCCGGGCGTCCACAGAAGCGGCCGGAGGTGGACCGGGCGTTGAGCGACATCCGCTCGGAGACTCGCGCCGATCTCAACGTGGACCTCATTTACGGCATCGAACGTCAAACCGCCGACACCTGGCGCTACTCGTTGGACACCGCAGTGTCGTGGCGGCCGGAGGAGATCTACCTCTATCCGTTGTATGTGCGGCCCTTGACCGGGCTGGGCAGGGGGACCCGCTCGTGGGACGACCACCGCCTGACGTTGTACCGACAGGGGCGAGATTACCTGCGCGAGCACGGTTACGAACAGGTGTCGATGCGCATGTTCCGACGCACCGACGCGGCCACCGATGCGGGCCCCGAATACTGCTGCCAAACCGACGGCATGGTGGGCCTGGGTTGCGGCGCACGGTCCTACACCGGCGGTACGCACTATTCGTTCGACTACGCGGTCGGCATCGGTAAGGTGCGGGCCATCATCGCCGACTACATCGAGCGTGACGGCGACGACTTCACTCGCGCCGAAGTGGGGTTCGTCCTGGACGACGAGGAGCGCCGCCGACGCCACATTCTGCAGTCGCTGCTCCGCGTCGAGGGGATGGTCGCGACGGCCTACACGGACCGCTTCGGGTCGGATCCGGTCGTCGACTTCCCGGCCGAGTTCGCCGCGCTGGCTTCACGCGGCTGGCTGGTCCCCGGCCGCGACGGCCCGGGATGCGAGCTGCTGCAACTGTCCGAGGAAGGTTTGGCGCACTCGGACGCTATCGGCCCGGGCTGGTTTTCGGCGCGGGTTAACGGGCTCATGGCCGAGTACGAGGCGTGGTGACGACATGTCGGTGAACCTGCCCATCCCGACCGTCGGACCGCCACCGACGGATCCGCTTCCGGCTCATCTGACTCTGCTGTACCGAGGGCCGTTGGCCAGCTGTGACTATGACTGTCCCTACTGTCCGTTCGCGAAGCGGCGGGACGACCGTGACACGTTGCGACGTGACCGGGAGGCGCTGGAGCGTTTCACGGGTTGGCTTCGCGGCTGCGGCACGACCGATCCGGGCACGCGTTTCTCGGTGCTGTTCACGCCTTGGGGCGAGGGCTTGGTTCGGTCCTGGTATCGACGTTCCATCGCGGACCTGAGCCGACTGCCCCAGGTCGACACCGTCGCGATCCAGACGAACCTCAGTGGGCGTCTCGGTTGGCTCGCCGACTGTGATCCGGCGTCCACGGCGTTGTGGACGACTTACCATCCCGGTGAGGTCTCGCACGAACGGTTCCTCGCGAAGGCACGTGAACTGGTCGACTCCGGCATCCGGTTCAGCGTGGGAGTGGTCGGACAGCCCGAGCATCTGGCCGCCGCCCAACGGATGCGGCGTGAACTTCCCGAGACCGTGTACCTGTGGATCAACGCCGCGGAGGGCCTCACCTATACCGACGACGAGGCCGACGAGTGGCAACGCCTCGATCCGCATTTCCATTACAGCCGCTTTCCTCATGAAAGCCGCGGTCGGCCGTGCCGCACGGGAAACACCGTGTTGTCGGTGAACGGTGATGGAGCGGTACGACGGTGCCATTTCGTGGACGGCCCCATGGGCAACCTGTACGACGACTCGTTTCGGCGTTACCTGGGACCGTCGGGCTGTCCGCTCGACGTCTGCGACTGCCACATCGGTTATGTTCACCTGGAGACGCTGGACATGTACGACGTGTTCGCCGGTGGTGTGGTCGAACGCATTCCCGCGCGCTGGGCCGCAGACGCGTCGACGGCGGCACGATAATGCGTCCCATGCCTCTCCCCCGTGTCATCGCCACCGATCTAGACGGGACTCTTCTCGGGTCGAACCGTGAGGTCTCCGAACGCAACCGCCGTGCATTGTGTGCCGCCACCGAGGCGGGGATACGGGTCGTCGTGGTGACGGCTCGTCCGCTACGCGCCACCGGCATGATCGGCGACGCGTTCGCCTGCGCCGCCGTCTCCTGCGGCAACGGCGCCTACACGGTGATCCCGGAGGAGGAGCCACTGGTCCGGGCCATCGACGTGGAAACGGCTTCGATTCTCGTCAAGCGGCTACGGGCGTGCCTGCCGGACGCCGCGTTCGGTGTCGAGACCGGGACCGGTTTCTACCACGACACCACGTATCGGGTGAAGCCGTGGATTCCGCGCGAGTGGCTCAACGACCCGTTCGACGACGCAGCCGCGCTGCCGGCCGCCGCCTCACCGGTCGTCAAGCTCATCGCCCAGTCGGAGTCGGCGGCGATGCACCTGATTCACGAAACCGCGGTTCGGGCGGTCGGTTCGCTGGCGGAGGTGACGTATTCGGGGGCGACCGGGATGCTTGAGCTGAGCGCCTCGGGGGTGACCAAGGGCAGCACGTTGGCGATGTTGTGTCAACGATGGGGTGTCGACGCCGACGAGGTCGTCGCGTTCGGCGACATGCCCAACGACAGTTCGATGCTGGCCTGGGCGGGGACGGGGTACGCGATGCGCGACGGCCACCCGGACCTGCTCGACCCGGCGCAGGGTTTTCTGGAGGCTCCACCGTCGACCGAGGACGGTGTGGCGCGGGTGGTGGAGAAGCTGTTGCGGGAGGAACCTCGAGTGGTTCAGTCCAGGTGAGCCGGCCCGAACGCGTCGGGAAGCAGGTACGACAGTTTCACCGGGTGCGGGTCGTCGTCGATGAGCATCTCGGGGCCACCGTGTTCGAACAGCAGCTGGCGGCACCGACCGCACGGGGTCAGGGCGCGCCCCTCACCGTCGACGCATGCCATCGCCAGAAGACGGCCGCCACCGGTGGCGGCCAGCTGGGAGACCATGCCGCATTCGGCGCACAGCGTCAACCCGAACGAGGCGTTCTCGACGTTGCAACCGGCGACGACACGTCCGTCTTCGACCAGCGCGGCAACACCGACCGGATATTTCGAGTACGGCACGTAGGCACGTTCCATCGCGGCGCGGGCGGTGCTGCGCAGCAGGTCCCAGTCAATGTCGGTCATGTGGTCTCCCGTTGGTGGACGGTGGTGCCGTTCGGGTCGAACGGCACCACCGATGGTCATGATTTGATGTACGGCTTACCGTCGGCGGCGGGTGCACGAACCCTACCGATGAGCCCCGCGACGGCCACGATGGTGACCAGGTAGGGCAGCATGCGGAGGAAGTCCGACGGTACCGGTGAACCACCCGGCACCGACGCCAGGAACTGTTCGACCTGCATGGTGAACCCGAACAGCAGCGCGCCGAAGAGCGCCCCGATCGGGTTCCAGCGGCCGACGATGAGCACGGCCAACGCGATGAAGCCCTTGCCCGCGGTCATGTTTTCGCTGAACGCCAGCGATTGACCGATGGTGAGGAACGCCCCACCCAGACCGGACACGAGGCCGGCGATCAGCACGTTGCGGAACCGCAGCGAGTTGACCTTGATGCCGACGGTGTCGGCGGCGGCGGGGTGTTCACCGACGGCCCGGGTGCGCAGACCCCAGCGACTGTGGAACACCATCACGTAGATCAACGGAACCAGGACCATCGCCAGGTACACGAACAGGTTCTGGTTGAACAGGGCCGGCCCGATACCGGGGATGTCGCTCAGGATCGGAATCTTCCACGCGGGGAACGGCTGCGCCAGGTTGGTGGCGGATTCGTTCTCCTTCATGATCCTGTCGAAGAGGAACCCGGTCAGTCCAAGCACCAGGAGGTTCAGCACGACGCCGAGAACAACCTGGTCGACCATGTATCGCACGGCGAGCGCGGCGAGCACGAACGTGACGAGCGAACCGGCGATACAGGCGGCGAGGATACCTACGAACGGGTTTCCGGTGACCGTGGCCGCGAGGGCTCCGGTGAAGGCGCCGGCGAGGAACTGGCCCTCGATACCGACGTTGATGACACCCGACCGTTCACAGAGGACACCTGAAAGCGACCCGAAGATCAACGGCAACGCCAACAGGACGGTGCCCTTCAAGACGGTGTCGATCTGCAATACCGCACCCGGCCCGGAGATGGACCACAGCAACAGTCCCAACGTCATGGCCGTGATGCCGATACCGACCCACAGCATGAACAGTTTTCGCTCGGTGGCGAACAGCAGCACTCCCACCGCCGCGCACACGGCGCCCATCCCCAGGACCATCTGTTTGGCGGGAAGAGCCACGGCAAGATCCGGGAACGTCAGGTTGAACCGAACACCGGCTTCGGCACCCATGGGGACACCGAACCACCCGATGAGGAGTACACCGATACCCAACACCGCCAGTGCCACGCCCGCTTTACGGGAACGGGTCCAGAACCCGTGGAGCGCGGTCGACTCGGCGGTCTCGGCTACAGCAACCGTAGTCATGGTGCTCACCAGCCCTTCGCGGTCGAGGTGGCCAGACCACCGGTCGGCACCTTCAGATGCAGCATCGCCTTGACCAGTGCGGGTGCGGCGATGAAGATGACGATCAGAGCCTGTAGCAGCGTCACCATGTCAAGCGGGATCACCGACTGCATGGTGCTGGCACCGGCGCGCATGGCACCGAACAGAAGCCCCGCGGCCACGATGCCGCCCGGCTTGGCTCGGCCCAGCAGGGCCACCGTGATGCCGTCGAATCCGATTTCTCCGGCGACGTGGTGCGTCAACGCGTACGGGTGGATGCCCAGTACGGTCACCGCGCCGGCCAGTCCGGCGAGTCCACCGGCCAGTCCCATCGTCGTGATGTAGGTGCTGGAAACCGACATGCCCGCGGTCTTGGAGGCGTTGGCGTTCAAGCCGACCGCCCGCATTCGGTAACCCAACGTCGACTTCGACAACAGCCACCAGACACCCACCGCTACGGCGATCGCGACGAGAATGCCGAGGTTGACCCGCAGCCCTGTGAACAGTTCGAATTCACTCAGGCGGGGCAGCGTGGCCGTATCCGCGACCTCTTTGGATATCGCGTGGGTCTTGTCGGGGTCGCGCACGAACTCGCTGGTGAGAATCCAGCCGAGCGCGTACAACGCGACGTAGTTCAGCATGATCGAGGTGATGACCTCGTGCGCTCCCGTCCAGGCCTTCAAGGCACCGGGTACGGCGCCGAACAGGAAGCCTGCGACACCACCGGCCAGAATCGCCAGCGGAAGGTGAAGCCACAAGGGCAGTCCCAGGGCGAACCCGACGACACCCGCCCCCACGACACCCATGATGACCTGGCCTTGGGCACCGATGTTGAACAGACCGGCGCGAAACGCCAGCCCGACCGCGAGCCCGGCGAGGATCAGTGCCGAGGAGTAGGTGAGGGTCTCCGACAAGGGTGCGAGGACCTGCGCCAATGTCGCGTCATCGGCGAAGTACCGGTCCAGCGTGTCGAAGTTGAGGATCGCACCGGAGAAAAGCCCGGTGTAGACGCCGGAGACCGCTTCCCAGGACGCCGAGAGCGCATCCGTCGGCCGCGAGAAGAAGTACCCGAACGTGCCTCGCACCTCCGGGTCGCTCACGATGACGAGCACGCCGCCGATGACCATCGACAGCAGGAAGGAGTACACCGTGACCATGACGGTGTTGGCGGTGGTGACGTACCCGATGAAGGTCGCGCCGAACCCTCGGCGCCGTTCCTCCTCGATCTGTTTGGCTTCGGCGTCGGCCGCCTGAACCTCGGGTTCGTCGGCTTGCGTCTCGTCGTCGAGGTCGTCGTCCAACGTGTCGTCGTCGGGAGCCCGTCCCGGCTTGTCGGCGTCAGTCACCGGTGGCCTCCTCCTGTTGATCGCCGTCGGGCTGGTCGGTTTCGGTGGCGTCGGCGGTGGCGCCGGCCATCAGGCGTCCGATCTGGTCGCGCGGGGTGTCCGGTGTCACCTCGGCGACGATCTTCCCGTCGTACATGACGACGACGCGGTCGGACAGCGACAGAACCTCGTCCAGTTCGGACGATATGAGCAGAACACCGGCACCGGAATCGCGTTCGGCGACGATGCGGGAGTGGATGAACTCCATGGCGCCCACGTCAACGCCTCGGGTCGGCTGTGCGGCCACGAGCAGCTTCAACGGTCGCGAGAACTCGCGGGCCACGATGACCTTCTGCTGGTTTCCGCCCGACAGACTGCCGGCCGGTGTCTGAGCCGACGGGGTCCGCACGTCGAAGGTCTTAATATGTTCTTCGGCGCTTCGGCTGATCTCCACGGCGTTGAGCATCCCCATGGAGGCGTACGGCGGCTTGTTGTACCGGTTGAGGATGAGGTTCTCTTCGATCGAGAACTCCTTGACCAGGCCGTCGAAGCTACGGTCTTCGGGGATGTATCCGACACCGGCTTCGATGATGCGACTCGTACCGGCGTGTGCCAGCTCGCTGCCGCCGATGTGGATCGTTCCGCCGAGCGTGGGCGCCAACGCCATGATGGCCTCGGCCAGTTCGGTCTGACCATTGCCCTGGACACCGGCCACGCCCACGATCTCACCGGCGTGAACGGTGAGGTCAAGACCGTCCACGGCGTGGAAGCCTCGGTCGTCGGCAACGGTCAGGTCGTTGATCGTCAGCGCGGGCTCGCCGGGTTGTGACGCGTCCTTCTCGACGGTGAGCCGCACATCGCGGCCGACCATCAGCGAGGCGAGTTCCGACTCCGACGCCTCCGGGGTCGCCTCCCCCACGACCCGGCCGTGCCGGATCACGGTGATCCGGTCGGCGATCGCCTTGACCTCTTTGAGCTTGTGACTGATGAAGACGATCGACTTTCCGTCTTCACGCAGTTGGCGCATGATTTCCAGTAGCTCGTCGATCTCCTGCGGAGTGAGGACCGCGGTGGGTTCGTCGAGAATGAGTAGTTCGCAGTCGCTGATCAGCGCTTTGATGATCTCAACGCGTTGCTGCACGCCGACCGGGATGTCCTCGATCAGGGCGTCGGGGTCGACATAGAGGCCGTACTGTTCGGAGACCTCTCGGACCGCGGTGCGGGCTCGACGTCGGTCGAGCAAACCGATGCCGCTGGTCTTCTCGCGTCCCAGCATCACGTTCTCGGCGACGGTGAACACCGGCACCAGCATGAAGTGCTGGTGGACCATTCCCAGGCCCGCCGACAACGCGTCGCCGGGCGTTTCGAAACGGTGAATCGTCTCCTCGTCTTCGCCCCTTTCGGGATACGAGATGGCGATCTCACCGCCGTCGGGCGTCAGGAGCCCGTACAACATGTTCATCAACGTGGACTTGCCGGCGCCGTTCTCGCCCAGGAGGGCGTGAATCTCACCCGGTTCCACCGTGAGGTCGATGTGGTCGTTGGCCACGAGGCTACCGAACCTCTTGGTCAGACCGCGTAGTTGAAGTCTCAGCGTCGAGCTCCTTTGCGCCGATCAGTGTGCGTCGACTGGTGTTCCATCACATTCGGGTGGCCCCTTGATTGAAGGGACCACCCGAACGTCGTTGGTGTAGCGGACGCGGTATGGGGATCGGCCGTGGTCGGCCGAACCGCGTCCCACGTGCTACTCGGTCGGCTGCACGGTCGATTCGATGGTGATCTCGCCGGAGACGATGCCGGCCTTCACTTCTTCGATCTCGGCGGCGAGTTCGTCGTCGATGTCGTCACGCAGCGGCGACAGCGACACTCCACCGTTGTCGAGGGTTCCCACGCTGTGACCGTCCATCGGGCCACCGTCACGGGCGGCGATGATGGCGGAGCTCACGGCGTCGGGGATGTTCTTCTCCGAGGTGGTGAGGAACTCCTCACAGTACTCGGGAGCGGATTCGCAGCCGTCGAGGTCGACCCAGATCGTGCTCAGGCCTTCCTCGGTCTGAGTCACGGCAGGGGTTCCCATTCCGGTCTTACCGGCGACGGGGAAGATCACGTCGGCGCCCTGAGAGACGAAGTTCTCGGTCAGGGACTTGCCCTTGGCGGTGTCTTCGAAGTTGTCGGCGAAGCTGCCGTCCTGGGTCTCGTGGTTCCATCCGAGGACGGCGACGTCGGCGTCGTTGACCTCGTTGTAGTACTCGACGCCCTCGGCGAAGCCGTCCATGAAGATCGTGACCGGCGGGATGTTCAGTCCGCCGTAGGTCGCCACCTTGTCGGTTTCCGTGGTTCCGGCTGCCAGGTATCCGGCGAGGAACGAGGACTGAGCGGCGTTGAACTCCATCGAGTAGACGTTCGGCGAGTCGGGCAGGTACGCGTCGACGATCGCAAACCGCTGGTCCGGGTAGTCGGCGGCGACGGTGGTCAGCGCCTCACTCATCAGACCGCCGACGGCGACGATCAGGTTGCAGCCTTCGTTGATGAATCCGACGAGGTTGGTCTCGTAGTCGGCTTCGCTGGACGATTCCTTGACATCGACCTCGATGGCCGGCTGCTGCTCGGCTGCTGCGGTCATCCCCTGCCACGCCGAAGCGTTAAAGGAGCGGTCTTCCACTCCGCCGGTGTCGGTGACCATGCAGGCTTTGAAGTCTGTGGCGACACTTTCGTTGCCCGAATCGCTGTCGGGCGCCTCCCCGCATGCGGTGACGAACAGCGCCAGGCCGCACGTCACGCCAATTGCGGCCATTCTCTTCCCACGCACGCTGCGCAAGGCTTGTCTCCTTCCAAGTGGCACGCTTCATTGCGGCCAGACTGATCCGATGTCGCAGACTAATACGGTCGCCACAGGTTGAGAAGCCATCGACGCCAAGTTGTAGTCCGCTGTTACTGAGCCGTAATGCCCGACGCCAACTGGGCGTTCGAACATGTTGATCTTATGGAGCGCCGAAACCACCGATCGCAGCGGCATGGCCCGTTTTACGGCCGGGCGACCGTTCGACCACGCGGCGCCTTCGGCCGCGTGGTCGCGCATCAGGTAGTGGGTGTCACCAGAACACGGCGACGCCGACGGTCACCAGAATGGTCCCGCCGATGGCCAGGAAGTGCCCCTTCGACGAGGAGTCACGTTTCTTCAGGTAGGGGACCCACACCATGACGGCGATGATGAGCGCCAGGAGCGCCTTGACGACGAGTTTGAGCCCGTCGGGCATGACGTCGCGCCCCAGCGGAGCCGACAGGAAGATGCCGCTGCCGAGCTGAATGGCCGAGCCCCACAGCATTGCCATGTTGACCTGAAGCCGTTTGCTGAGGTAGGCGGTGAGCCAACCACCGATGAGAATTCCGAAGCCTATGAGGTGGATATAACGCAGAATCAGGTGAACCAGTTCCATGGCAAGGCAGTATGCCAGAGGTTCTACGCAATGTCGAAGGAGCATGCCGCCGCCCGGGCCGGGCATTGCCGAGCGGGGCCACGGTCGCTTTCCCCCAACCAAACCCCGAAATCATCCAACGACCCCGACGCGCCCTTTTCAGGCTCCGGTCGTGGTGAGAAGTCACTTGAAGAGCAGGGATCACCAGGCGGATAACGTTTCCCTTACCGCTCTCGGCGACGCCGCCGGACCCACTCGAACGCGCGCAACAGATCGGCGAGCTTGAAGATCGCCTTTTACTCCTACTTTCCTTCCCCTATACCGCATCCCGAGGAACAACGCATGCCTCGTCATCGTGGTCCACACGGACGGCCATACACGACGGACTTTCCGCCGACGATAACGCCGACCGACCAAAACTTTCGCACTTTCGGTGCACCCCAATGCTTACCGGCAGTCGCTAGGATCTCGCCACGAGCTCGTCGACATACGTCGTCCATCGAGAGCCGGATCGCCGACCATGGCAGCGGCCGCGCCCCCGATCGTTCGTGTTTCGCGGGACTCGACGCATTCCACGCGTACGGCTGGGCTGGTACCACCCTTTGGCCGCGACCGGTGAATGCACCTTCGAAAACATGCCCGAAGAAAGGTATCGACATGAAGTTCGTACATCGCATGGCCGACCGTGTCCTCGACCGCCTCGCCCCTCAGGGTGACGCATCCGCAGCCGACTGCTGGCTGGTTCCGTGGGACGAGAACTGCTACCGCCGCTGCTGCAACCCGGGTGGATGCAGCTCTCACCTGATCTGTCGCGTCTGACGTACCGACGTTCGTTGCGAGCGACCGTCCGGGTGGATAAGTCATGGTGAAGAAGGTCCTGTGTGCCTGTGTTGTGCAGGCGGATCTTTGACACGGTGATACAGCGCCGCCCGAACGTCGAGCGACGTGGGCGGGGGCGACTTCCCGGGAAGTCGCCCCCGCTCTCCGGTCGCCCACCGCCGAGGCCATACCCACTCGACGGTGGCACGTGAAGCGCGTTGTGTCGAGTCACGACGGAGCGGGCCGGTGCGCGAGTTCGCTCCGCAGAATGCTCCGGAGGCATTGTGGCCGCACGTGCCGTTACCGTCTACGACCGGATGATATTTCGTACCTGTTTTGTGATACTTGTCGACTAAGACGAATGTCGATGGCTACCATCTATGGCGTGAGGGGGAGCGCGCGGTCACAGTCCCACGCGCCTCGGTCGCGTCGCGGAATTTTTTCGCTGACTCTGACCGCGGCGCGGCTTTTGGTGTCCGCCTTGATGATCGGCGCACTCACACTTACCGCCATAGTGGACTATGGCGAGGTCGCCCCACCGTTGCAATTGGTCGATGAGTCCCGCGACGGCGGCACTCATCCATCGGGGCCCCCCACACCGGCACCGTCCACACCCACACCGTCGCCGTCGGAGGGGCTCGAGACGACGCCGCCCGCCAACGACGCACCTCCCGAGGAGGAGGAGTCCGACGGGGTCGTCGGCGCGCTGTCGTCGATTCCGGTGGCAGCGCAGGCCGGACTGTCGATCGGCGTCATCCTGCTGGCCGTCTTGGCATTGCTTCCCGGGCGGCGACCGCCGTCGAACCTACGAGCGGGATGACAGCACGAAACCGGGCGGCGTCCTCGAACACCGCCCGGCAAGCATCGTTACAGCTAGCGAGTGTCCGGCAAACCCAGCTTCTCACGTGAGGCATGGTAGATCCGCACAATCTCGGGCCGTACCTCGGCGCGTTCACTCAACGGCCGTTCCCACGCGATCCTCAACGGCACCTCGACCCCCTCCACGGTGACGGAGAAGTCGGCACCGGTGCCGTCGAAGTCGACCATCCGCGCCGCGGACGCTTTCGTGTGACCCCCCACGCCTTGGCACATGACCAGCGTGTCGGCTGCGTGGTCCTCGTTCATGTGTTTGGTGATCGCCGCGATCACCGAGTCGTCGAACGGATTCACACCGACCTCCGCATCATGCCGGTCAGCTCACCCAACACGTTCGAGTTGTAGTCGTAGGCGTCGAGCACCTCGGCGATGACGCGGTCGCGCTCATCGCCGTCGAAACCCGCCGCGTCGAGTTGCGCCCGGTAGCCGTCTTTGAACTCCGCCGGTTTCGGAATCTCGTCGAACACGTAGAAGCTGACGCCCGGGCCGTCGTTGAAACCGTAGGTGTTGTTGATGGCTGCGCGGAACGCCTGACCACCGGAGAGGTCCCCCAGGTAGCGGGTGTAATGGTGTGCGATGAAGCCGCCCGGCCAGTCGAAGCAGATCTCCTGTAGGCGGTTCAGGTATGTCCGGGTTGAGGCGATGGGGGCGATCTCTTCGCGCCAGTTCGGACCGATCAACAGGGACAGGTCGGCGTCGAAGGCCTGGGCCCGCGACAATTCGGGGTAGCAGAATCGTCCGGCGACGGGGTGATCACGCCAGTGTTCGGTGGCCTCGTCCAATAGACGGTAGACAAAGTACTGCTGAGAGTGCAGTGCGGTGTAGTCGTCAAGGTGCAGTTCACCGTCCAGCAACGCCCCCAGTATGGACGGGCCTTCGGGCTCGGGCTCGGTCTTCTTGGTCGCGTCGATGCCTTCGTGACGCGCCCAGGTCGCCTTGCGCAACGCGACGGAGAAGGGCGTGGGAGGTGCTTCGGTAGTCATGAGGTGCTCCTGACCGTTGGGGGCACGCGGAGCCGCACGACCCCGCTCAACGTTGAATGAGGTTAGCCTAACTTAAATCCATGGTCGCGGCGTGGCAAAACAATGAGATCTTCGGTATGAGGATGAGGAAAAACCTCGACATCCTGTCTATACACCCGCGACAACAGGTCGGCCTCGAACACCGCCGCAGGCGCTCCGCACGCCTCCAACCGACCGTGGTGGAGGATCGCGACACGGTCGCAATAGGCGGCGGCCAGACCAAGATCGTGCAACACGACGATGACCGCGACACCGGCGGAGGCCTTCTCTCGGCACAACCGCAGCACCAGCTCCTGGTGGCGCAGGTCCATGGCCGCCGTCGGTTCGTCCAGCATCAGGATGTCGGTGTCCTGGGCCAACACCCGCGCCAACGCTACTCGGGCTCGTTCGCCACCCGACAGCGCCTGGAACGAACGGGGCCCAAACTCCTCGACCTCGCATCGGCGCATGGCCTCGTCGATGTGCGCCTCGTCGTTCTCGTCGCGGGGTGTCCCCGACCACGGGGCTCTCCCCATCGCCACCACGTCGGCGACGACGAACGGGAACGACAATGTGGCCGCCTGGGGAAGCACCGCCCGGCGCATGGCCAGTTCCAATGCGCTCCACGCCGACACCGACCGACCGCGGACCTCCACGGAGCCCTTCGACGGGACGGCGTCCCCGGACAACGCGGACAACAACGTGGACTTTCCAGCCCCGTTGGGACCTACCAATGCGAGGACCTCACCGGCTCTGGCGTCGACGTGCACGTCGTCGACGACCGTTTTCCCGCTCAGCTCGACCGTCACGCCGAACGCCTCCAAAAGCACGTCACCGTGGACGACGGGCTCCGGCAAACGCCGACGTTTGGACCAACCGATCATGCCCAACCTCCCTGCTTACGTCGAGTGCGCCGCAACAACCAGAAGAAGAACGGACTTCCCACCAGCGCGGTCAACACTCCCAGGGGTAGTTCCGCCGGCGCCGCGATCGTGCGAGCGGTGAAGTCGGCTGCGGTGAGTATCAGCGCGCCGCCCAAAGCGCTGCCGGGCACCAGAAAACGGTGCCCCGGACCTGCGGCCATACGCAGGAGGTGTGGGATGACCAGGCCGATGAAACCGATGATGCCGGAGACGGCGACCGCCGCCGCAGTCAACACCGCGACCACCAGGATCAGCACGACGCGCATACGCTCGACGTCAACGCCGAGATGGCGGGCGGGCCGCTCCCCCAACGACAACAGGTCGAGGCGACGCGCATACATCGGCGCAATGATCAGACCCGCCAGAGCGAACGGCAGGACTGCCATCACCTTTTGCCAGCTCGCCTGAGCCAGCGAGCCCATCTGCCAGAACGTGATTGCGGTGAGCTCACTGTTGTCGGCCACGAAGATGAACAACCCGATGGCGGCGCCACCGAAGGCGTTGACGGCGATACCGGTGAGGATCAACGTGATTACCTCGGTTCGTCCGCCCTGTCGCGAAAGACTGTAGACGACCAACACGGTGATCAGTCCACTGATGAACGCGAACACGGTCACGGTCCAGTTGCCGAACAGGTTCACGCCGAGGGCTATGGCGCACACGGCACCCACGGCGGCGCCCGAGGAGATGCCGATGACGCCGGGTTCGGCCAACGGGTTGCCGAAGACGCCCTGCATCACGGCGCCCGCACATCCCAGGCACGCCCCCACGACTATCGCCAACACCACGCGTGGGAACCGGATGTCCCACAGGACGCTCTCGGGCACCCGTTCAAGCGCGTGGCCACCGACACCAAGACGGTTCAGAAAGGACGCGACGATGTCTCCCATCGGGATCCCGTACGCGCCGTGGCCTGCGGAGATCATGCCGATGACGGCCAGACCGACGAACATGACGACGGTCAACAACGCCGCTCGTCCCATACGGACACGCGGTGGTTCCGACGCCGACGGTGTACTGCGCGGGCGGCGGGCGGGTGCGGTGACGGTCATCGGTCGTCCCCGTATATCTGTTCGACCAGGCTGGCCAGGACCTGGTCGGTTCGTGGACCGTAGTTGAGGATGATGCCGTCGTCGATCCAGGCGACGCGTCGGTCCATCCCGGCGGGTGTCTGGGCGATACCGGGAAGCTCGAGAAGCCCGTCTATCCCGCCCACGGATTCGAGCCCTTTGGTCATGACGAGTATCACGTCGGGCGCCGATGCGACCATGGCTTCACTGGTGATGGGGGTGAAGTCGGCGTCGAAGCCGGCCTCCTTGCCCGCGTCGACGGCGCCGGCGGCCTCGATGAGTCCACTGGCACCGGATCGTTCACCGCCGATCAGATAGATCGACGCCGAACCGCGCAGGTAGAGAAACGCGACCTTCAGCGGGGGGTCGACGTCGGGAACGGACTTTTGGACCTCGGCGATGCGGTCGGCGGTACGCTCGCGCAGTTCGTCACCGGCTTCGTCGACTCCCAGCGCCGCGGCGATCTCGGCGATGCTGCGGTCGACGTCGGTCAGGTCTCCGGCCCCGGAGAACATGACCATGGGGATGCCCGCGGCACGGATCTGTTCGACGGCCTCGGCGGGGCCGGTGGTGGCCGAGGCGAGGATCACCGTGGGGTGGAGAGACAGGACGCTTTCAGCGGACACATCGTGCCCGCGTGTGACGACGGGGAGGTCTGCGGCCTGTTCGAATGTTGCCGTTATGTCGCGTCCGACGACGTTGTCGCCCAGGCCGAGGGTGAAGACCACTTCGGCGATGGAACCGCTCAACGGGATGATGCGGTCCACATCGGTGATGTCGATCATCTGCCCGTCGGCGGATTCGACGGTCACCGGCAATTGTGGTGTCGGCGTGTCCGGCAATGGTTCGATGACGTCGGGAACGGATTCGGCGGCCGCAGCAGAGGTGTCCTCTGTGGCCGTGGATCCGCACGCAGCCACGGGCAGTAGCGCGACCGTGGTCAACGCGGCCGCCAACAGCCGAGAACGAAGGGACATGTTCATCTGCCAATCAGGGTGGGTGAATGCAGTCGTGTCGTCGTTTCATCGGCCGAGCGGGCGGTTGGACCACCGTTTCGTACGACCCACACCATAATCACCTAGGTTAGCCTCACCTTAGAACTACCCTTTGGTCCGCTGTTCGCCGCGTCGCGCTCAGGTGACACTTCGCAATACGACCGGAGAACCTCCGCACGCGACACTCGCATGTCGAACCTTCTCCGCTTGCAACGCGTCGCCCGAACGACTGCTCACTGCGAACCGAACCCAAAGGCAACTCCTCAGGGGGTCTCCGCGGGCGCGGATTTCATTAGGTTAGCCTTGCCTAAATTGATCCTCGGAGGTACCCCCGATGTCCCCGCCCCGCTGGCAACGAGCAGCCCTCGCCCTCTTGATGTCCGCATTCGCCATCGCCCTGTGGCCAGGCACCGCCCAGGCCGCAGACACCGTCTCCGGCGGACGCCTCGACTGGGGATTGAAGAGCTCGTTCAGCACCTACATCACCGGCCCGGTCGCCAACGGAACCATCACCGTGGGAGGCGGTGCCGGCACGGTCGGCGCCAGCCAGTACCGGTTTCACTCCGCCACCGGCGAATACGACGCCTCCTCAGGCGACTACACCGCTTCCTACAGTGGAAACGTTCGTTTCGTCGGGCACCTACAGGACGACGGATCCTACGAACTGGACCTGACGCTGGCCAATCCGTCGGTGAGCATCTCCAACGGCGCCGGCACCCTCTACGCCGACGTCAACGCTCACGGAACCGTCTACAACCAGGTGGCGTTCGGGATCCTCGAACTCGGCGGCCTGGACACCTCCGGCGCCTCCGGGTCGGTTGCCGTCTCCAACATCCCGGTCACGTTGACCGCCGAAGGCGCCGAGGCGTTCAACGGCTTTTACCACGCCGGGCAGGCCCTCGACCCCGTGTCGTTGACCGGTGATCTGTCGGCGGCCGCAGAACCGTCCGAAACGCCCTCCAAAGACGACTCCGAGTCCGATGAGGAGTTCAATAACGCCGCCTTCGACTGGGGCGTACGCCGCACCTTCCGCGAGTTCGTCGCCGGCGACATCGCCCAGGGCCAATGGCAGGTCAGCGACGGCGCGCAGGACGGCGGCGCGGTGTTCCGGTTCGTCGAAGGCGAGGGAGAACTCACCGACGACACACTGGAGGCCGCGTTCAGCGGAACCCTCACGTTCACCGGAAACGACCTCGACCTGACGATATCCGACCCCACCGTCACCGTCGACGACGGCGAAGGCGTCATCACGGCGACCGTGAGCGACGCCGACGAAACCACGAAAAACGTCGAACTGGTCACCTTCGAAGCCGACAACCTCGAACCCGAAGACGGGCTCCTGTGGCTGTCGGAGGTACCGGCCGTGCTCACCGAGGACGGTTCACAGGCGCTGGCGGGCTTCTACCCCGCAGGCACCGACATGGACCCGATCAGTGTCGCCGTGCCGGTCGAAAAAGGTGTCGAGCTGCCACCCCTGCCCGACATCGGTGAAGACCCCGTCGATTCCGTGGCACCCGACCCGGTCGCCGACGACGCAGCCGAGGACACCTCGTCGCCGCTGGTGTGGATCATTCTCGGAATCGTCGTCGCGGCAGCTGCCGCAGGCCTCGTGGTGTGGCTGTTGCGACGCCGAGGAAAGACGAGCACGACCACACCCGACACCGACGAAACGGACGTACAGCCCGACGACGCGGGCCCCACGGTCGACAAGACCGCCGAGCCCACCACATGACCGGCATTCACCCCGCACATTCACAGAACAGGAGAACCATGAAGTCCCTTTTGGCCGGTTTCGTCAGGGTTACCGCCGTGGCGGCCCTGGCGGCGGTGCCTCTCACGGTTACCGCGACCCCGGCGGCAGCCGAACCGATCCTCCCCGTCGTCGACGGACAACTCGACTGGGGTGTCAAGGAATCCTTCCGCAACTACATCACCGGCCCCATCGCCGGGGGTGAGATCACCCTGTCCGACGGCGCGGTCGAGCACGCCGACGGCACGTTCGGCTTCACCGCCGCGTCGGGTGAATACGACCTGGGCGGCCACAGCGTCACCGCAGGCTTCGAGGGTGCGGTCAACTTCACCGGCCACCACGGAGCCTTGGATGTGACGCTGTCGCAGGTGCGGGTCACCACCGACAACGCCGCCTCCAGCGGAGAGATCGTCGCCGACGTCTCTTCCAAGGACATGGAGACGGGTGAAACTCACGTCTTCGACGACATCACCTTCGCCGTCCTCGACCTGACCGGCATCACCCCCGAAACCGGTGACGACGGCTATACGACTCTGGCCGGTGTCCCCGCCGCGTTGACGGCCGTGGGAGCGGAGGCGTTCGCCGGTTTTTACGAGGAGGGCGCCGACCTCGACCCGGCCACCATCGCGATCAAGGCCGACGCCGCAGAGGACGGCGGCGACACACCGGGCAACGACAACGACGGGTCCATCGTCGACGGTCACGCCGACTGGGGTGTCAAGAAATCGTTCCGTGACTACATTGTCGGCCCGGTCGCCGGCGGTTCCATCGAACTGTCCGACGGCGCCACAGACAACGGCAACGGGTTCCGTTTCCCCGAAGCCACGGGTGAATACGACGCGTCCAGCGGCGCACTGTCGGTAACCTTCGCCGGAACCGTCCACTTCCTCGGGCACGAGCACGACGGATCACACGAACTGGATCTGCTGTTCACCGACGTCACCATCGAATCCGACGGCGCCGACGCGGCCCTGTACGTGAACGATGTTCACTTTGTCGATATCGCCCTGCCCGCCGACGGCCTCACCGTCGACGGCGACCTGCTCAGCCTCGTCGAGGCCACGACCACGTTGACCGCCGAAGGCGAAACCTACTTCGAGGGTTTCTACTCCGCCGGTGACGAGCTCGACCCGCTGTCACTGCAGCTGGCACTGTCCGACGAGGTCGAACTGCCCGGCACCACTCCCGGCAACGGGAACGACGGAGCCGGCGGCCCGAGCTTCGGAAGCGGGAGACTTCCCACGACCGGAGCGGGCTTGACGTTGCCGATCACCATCGGCATCGCTCTGCTGGTCGGTGGCGGAATCGCCTTGTGGTGGACGCGTCGCCAACCCGCCCGGGCGGCGTAACACGACGGGGTGAACGTGGCCGGCGCACTGTCGCCGGCCACGTTTGCGTTCAGGTGGTTACCCCGACTGGTTGGAACGGTAAAGACCGTTCCCGTGACTTTCGGGCCCGTCGACACCGCCGCCGTGGTTCGGCGGTTGTTCCCCGGTGCCGGTGTAGGGGACCTCCCGGTACCGGGCCGAGCCGTGGTCACCGTGTTCGTGGCCACCGTCGACCGGCCCCGGTTCGGTGGGGTTTGCCGGGGCGTCGGAGTCGTCGGAGTCGTTGCGGTTGCGGCGCTCCTTGACGGCGGTCCGGATGCGCAACCCGACGAACACCGCGAACGCGAGCAGCACACCCACGAGAATGACCTTCGAGTAGGTGTCGGCGTACTCCTCGACGACCTCCCAGTTCTCGCCCAGGGAGTACCCGGCGACCACGAAGATCGTGTTCCAGATCAAACTGCCCAACGTCGTGAACAGCAGAAACACCGGCAGCTTCATCTTCTCGACACCGGCGGGTATCGAAATCAGGCTGCGGAATATGGGGATCATGCGGCCGAAGAACACCGCTTTGACGCCGTGTTTGGCGAACCAGGCCTCGGTCTTCTCGATGTCGGAGACCTTCACCAACGGCAGCTTCCCCGCGATGGCGATGATCCGCTCCCGCCCAAAGGCGACCCCGATGTAGTACAGCAGCAGCGCACCCACCACCGAACCGGCGGTAGTCCACACCAGAGCCTCGACCAGGTTCATCTTGCCCTGCGAAGCGGTGAACCCGGCCAACGGCAGGATGACCTCACTGGGCAGCGGCGGAAATAGGTTCTCCAACGCGATGGCCAGGCCCGCGCCGGGGCCTCCCATCGTCTCCATCAGACCGACGGCCCAGTCGGTGATGTTCGAGAGCACGCCACCCTCTGTAGTCGACATGCACTGTTCCTTACTGTTGTCGTGGTCGGAGTTCACAAGGCCGTTTCCGAGAAGCCGTCTTCGTACCGCTGTTGTGTTACGCGGTGTTCGGGCGGCGCCTCGCGGCGTCGTCGAAGGCTGCGTACAACCCGGTACACCGTCTTCGCCGCCGGTCCAAAGACAGCTTCTTATGAAAGTACCGGTCGGCTCAAAGCCGTTTCACAGGCACACATCGGTCACGTGAAACGCCGTTGGCCCATGAGGAAAACCATAACCGGGATTCACAACACGTAGCCTCGTGAAGATGTACCGACGGTTTTCCAGCGTTATCGCACATTCGATCGACGACGTGTTCGGGTGGCATGAACGCCCCGGTGCGATCGTCCGCATGATGCCCGGGTGGCAACCGGTACGGGTGGTGCGACCGACCGAGTCCCTCCGTGACGGGACCGCCGTCATCGCCCTGCCCGGCGGTGTGACATGGCACGCCGAACACGGCGGCTACGACCCGCCGCACCGGTTCGTCGACACTCTGCGCACGTCGCTGCCGGTGAAGTGGCGCCACGTCCACGAGTTCACCGAGCAAGGCCCGGACTCCACCCGGGTGACCGACCGCCTCGACACGAACATCCCGGCTCTCCCGCTGGCGGCCATGTTTCGGTACCGCCACCGCCAGTTGGCATCCGACCTCGCGGCGATCAAGCGGTCGAGGGCGTGGTCGCGGCGCCGACTCACGGTGGCCGTCACGGGTTCGTCGGGCATGGTGGGCACGGCTCTGACGGCGTTTTTGGACACGGCCGGTCACGACGTGATTCGGCTCGTTCGCCGCCACGACGGGCGGCCCGACTCTCGATACTGGGACCCGACCTCGCCGGACCCGTACCTGTTGAGCGGTGTCGACGTGGTGATTCACCTGGCCGGTGCACCGATCATGGGTCGG
This sequence comes from Candidatus Stackebrandtia excrementipullorum, assembly GCA_019113825.1. GTDB lineage: Bacteria > Actinomycetota > Actinomycetes > Mycobacteriales > Micromonosporaceae > Stackebrandtia > Stackebrandtia excrementipullorum. Next base: position 26,522 of record DXGR01000029.1, read on the forward strand.
TTCACACAGACGCACAAACGCGCCGTTCGTGACAGCCGTATCGAACCCACGCGTCGGCTGGCGCAGCTGGCCGCCGCCACACCCGACGGTCCAGAGGCGTTCGTGTGCGCATCGGCGATCGGCTATTACGGCCCGGACAGGGGCGAGACAGAGCTGGTCGAACAGTCGGCGGTGGGGCAAGGTTTTCTCGCCGAGGTCGTGGCCGACTGGGAGGCGGCAACGGAGGTGGCCGCCGAAGCCGGTCTCCGTGTGGTGAAGGTACGCACCGGTCTGGTGCAGTCCCCCGCCGGTGGAATGCTCAAGCTCATGCATCGCCTGTTCAGCACCGGGCTGGGTGGCCGCTTGGGCGACGGCCGTCAATGGATGTCGTGGATCGACATCGACGACCTGGTCGACATCTACCACCGGGCGATCCTCGACGAGGAGCTGACCGGCCCGGTCAACGCCGTGGCACCCCATCCGGTGCGCAACTCCACGTACACGAAAACCCTCGCCCAGACGCTGAACCGCCCCGCGGTGATTCCCGTGCCGTGGGCCGCGCCGACCGCGTTGTTGGGTGCCGAAGGCGTCAAGGAGTTCGCCGCAGCAGACCAATACGTCCTTCCGGGGCGGTTGACGTCACGTTCCCACCATTTCCGGCACCGCAGTCTGGAAAGCAGTTTCCGGCACCTGTTCGGCAAACCCGATCCGGCCGCTTCACGCACGCCATAGGCGATCAAAGCGGCACCGAGAACGTCACGCACTGTTACGTTGAGCTCTATGTCTCAGATGTTCGTCAACCTGCCGGTCACCGATTTGAACAGGTCGAAGGCGTTCTTCGAACGCCTCGGTTTCTCTTTCAATCCCGACTTCACCAGTGAGAACGGAACGTGCATGATCGTCGGCGACGACGCCTTCGTCATGCTCCTGACCGAGGAGTTCTTCAAAACCTTCACCGACCGCCCGGTCGCCGAGGCCAGCGAAGGCACCGAGGCCATCGTGGCGATCTCGGCCGACACCCGCGACGACGTCGATCGCATCGTCGACACGGCCATGGAGTCCGGCGGTGCCGCCTCGAAACCACCGATGTCCGCCGACGGCATGTACAGCCGAAGTTTCGCCGACCCGGACGGCCACCTGTGGGAGGTCGTCTACATGGATATGTCCGCGATGGCGACCGCCTGAGTCGACCGCGTCGCCCGTTCACCGCAGTACGCCCGTCACCGCCGACCCGTCGACACCTTCGCGTAGAAGATCAACGGGTCCATGGCGACGGGCGTCATTGGTGAGTGCACCGTCCGCCCGCGTTCGGCACGCCGTGAGACGACGGCATGGAATCAAGCTCGGCGCCGTGTCCCGCGATGAACTTCGAGGCGAGCGCACAGGGTCTTCGGCCGATTCACGGTTGGCAACGACCCCAGGCGTTCCCCGGCGGTGCTACCAAGTAACGGGAAGCTCCTCGATGCCGTAGACGATCGACAGTTCGCGGAACTTCAGGTCCTCGAACGGCACGGCCAGTTTCAGTGTCGGGAAGCGACGTAGCAGCGCCGGATACGCCATCTTCAGTTCCATACGCCCGAGTTCGGCGCCCACACAACGATGCAGCCCGTATCCAAACGCGAGGTTCGTCGGCATGTCACGGAACGGGTTGACCTTTTCCATGTCCGGCCCCAAAGCCGCGTCACGGTTGGCGCCCGACAGGGAACAGAGAACCACCTCGCCGGCGGCGATGGTGTGGCCCGACAGTTCAACGTCTTCCAACGCGATACGCGGGAACGCCACCTGCACGACCGTCAGGTACCGCAGCAGCTCGTCGACGACGGGCTCGACCTTGTCGTCGGAGTCACGGACCATGGCGAAGTGCTCGGGGCTGGTCATCAGGTGAAGCGCGCCCAACGCCAGCATGCTCGCGGTGGTCTCGTGGCCGCCGATGAGGATGCCGTCGGCGAGACCGGTCAATTCGTCGTCGGTGATGTTCTCGCCGTGTTCACGCACGAGCATGCCCAGCAGGTTGTCACCGGGGTTTTTACGCTGCTCGATGACCAGACCACCCAGGTAGTCGAGAGTGTCTTGGACAGCCGACAGGCACCCTTCGATGTCTCCGAGGAAGTCGAACCGAGACATCGAAAGACGCTGAAACTCTTCGCGGTCGGGGTAGGGAACGCCCAACAGCTCACTGATGACCAGTGACGGTATGGGAACCGCAAACAGGTCGACCAGGTCGACGGGTTTCCCGGCTTCCTCCATCGCGTCCAACCGCTGATCGATGATCCCCTCGATGCGCGGTACGAGACGACGCAGCCGACGCATCGTGAATTCGGGTGTCAACATGCGACGCAACCGCGTGTGGTCGGGCGGGTCGGTAAAGCCCAGCCCGCCCGGGTTGAGGGCCGAGAGCACCTCGAGGTCATCGCCGGCGGTCAGTTTGGCGAAGTCGCTGGAAAATCGTTTGTGGTCACCAAGCACGGCCCTGGTGTCGTCGTAACGGGTAACCAGCCACACCGGCGGTCCGATCGGGTATTGCAATCGGCTGATCGGCTGTTCCGCCCGGCGCAGAGCCAGCTCCGGTACAGGATCGAGGCCGTCCCGCTGGAACTGCACCAGAGTGAATGCTTCTTCGGACATCATGTCTTCCTTGTTGGGTGGCCGGCCGACCAGCCGGGTACTTCGATTACCTGGAACAGAATGACAAACCCGGAGGGGTTACCGCATTGGCCTTTAGTCAATAAAACCGTGGACGAACGGTGTTGATCGCCACCCTAACTCGCTGCTTCACCCCCGAGTCAGGTTGGCTGGCTACATATGCACCGAGCACGATGTCGCGATCACCGACGGTTATCGCCCCGACCGCCCCGCAAGCGTCGACGCCCCCCATCGGCGACGCCGGTGCGTTAGTGTCGGCTCACCCGCCAACCCCCCGGAGCGCACATCGATGAGGCCGCATTTCCTGACGCACTGCACGATGGACGACTATGCATCGGCACTTCGCACCGACGCTCAAGCGGGCTTGACCCGGTCCCCCAAGAGCCTGTCGACACGGTGGTGTTTCGACGGTCGCGGGCGGCACCTTTTCGAACAGGCCACCGCCGGCCACGCATACCTTCTCGGCACGGCCGAAAGCCAACTCGTCAACGACACCGCCTCGCTCATACTGGCCCGGAGCAGGCCACGCACGCTCGTCCATATCGGCCTATCGGGACTCATGCGGGCGAGTCCGTTGTGGAATACAGACGGGCCCGGGCCTCGAGCCGTTGCGGTATGCGACACGCCCCACGCACCCCTGACCGACGCGGTGACGACCCTGTCTCGCCGCCTCCCTCACCTGGAGTGGTACGGCATCGCCGCCGATGTCCCCACGAAGGTCGCCACACCGCCCGGCCCCGGGCCAACCCTCATCTGCTGTCTCGCCGAGACCTACGCGAGCATGCGCCCAACCGAACGGCAACGGTTCCTGAAGGCGATCCGACGCCAATGCCTGCCCGGCGACTCACTTCTTCTCACCACCACCTCGGCCGCCGCCGACATCCTGACCGGCCTGTCGGCCAACGCCGCCGACCTCGTCACCGAATTCAACCGGAACATCCTGTACGTGATGAACCATCTGCTGGACACCGACTGTGTGGACGCCGCATTCGACCACGTACTGACCACGTCACCGGGACGCGCAGAGTTCGGTCTACGAGCCAAAACCGCGATCCGGCTACCGCTACGCATGCTCGGATTCCACATCGACATGTCCAAAGACGAGCATCTGGCCACCTTCGGTCTCGGCAACACGTCACAACAAACGGTCACCGACGAACTGCACGACGCCGGCTTCACCGTCGACAGCAGCCACCGCTCCTCCCACGCCGACGTCTTCCTCCATCTGGCCCGAGTCCTGTAACCCCCGACGCCCCCACGGGTGACTGTTGAAGAAACATGGATCGATGGCGTAGATCTACATGCGCGGCCCCATCCGAGCATCAGCGAACGCAGTTGGAGCAACCATGAAAACCCGCTACGCGATCTCAGCCGCCGTCCTTGCCGCCGCCATCGGCGTCGGTGGCATGCCGGGGCAACCCGCCCTGGCAGACACCGCCCATCACAACGCCGTACAGCAGGTGACCCCCGGCGTCGAGTACTCGACCTACACCACGTCCACCGGCCACGGCACGGCCCGGGTACACCTGTTGACGATCGACCTCACCGAACCCGGTGTCAGTCTCGGCCTGCTCAACGCCGGCAAAGTCGCCCAAACGGGAGTGATGACGTCGCTGGCCGACCGAGTCGACGCCGCCGCCGGAGTGAACGGCGACTTCTTCAACATCGGCGAAACCGGCGCGCCCGTCGGCCCCGCCGTTTTGGACGGTAAAGACCTGAAGGGAGCGGTTCCCTCCCGGCAACGTCACGGCCCCTCGTTGCCTCCGGGCACCAGCAACGAGAACGTCTTCGCCGTCACCGACACCGGCGAACCGGTCATATCGAGCCTCGCCGTCGACGGAAAAGCCACCGGCCCCGACGGGTCGTTCGAACTCCACGGGCTCAACCAGTACGCCATCACCGTCGACGGCATCGGCGTGTTCGACGCGGAATGGGGCTCCCGCTCCCGAGTACGCGCCACATGCGGCACCGACGACGACCGCAACGCCCCGTGCAGCGACCGCACCCGCGAAGTCGAAATCGTCGACGGTGTCGTCACCCGGGTCGCCTCCTCCCCCGGTAGCGGCCAGATCGCCGACGATGCAACGGTTCTGGTCGCCCGCGACGACGGTGTCGACCACCTCGCAGACCTCTCCGAAGGCGACGAGATAGACGTCGACTACCGACTCGCCACCCCCGACGGGGCCACACTGTCGACCGCAGTGGGCGGCATGCCGATCATTCTCGACGGTGAACACCTGGAGCTCAACGACTCGGCCTCCACCCTGGCGCCACGCTCCGCAGCGGGTTTCAGCGCCGACGGTGAAACCGTGTACCTCGTGGCGATCGACGGACGAAGCAGTTCCAGTGTCGGAGCCACCCTCAAATCTCTGGCCGACATCATGACCTCCGTAGGGGCACACGAGGCGGTGAACTTCGACGGCGGCGGCTCCACGACGCTGGTGGCCCGCCGTCCCGGAAACACCGCCACGAGCGTGCGCAACTCGCCCTCGGACGGCGCACAGCGGTCGGTCCCGAACGGTCTGGGTGTCTTCTACTCCGGCTGAGCCACGAGGACTTGACCACCTCACGGAGCCGCACGTATCGTGACCGTCCCATGTGACAACACCTGGAGCGGCATGAGTTCACTGACCCGACGGCAGGCCGTCGACTGGATCGAACGGTGGGACAGGCAGCAGGAAGGCTACCTACCCGACCGTGAAGAGCGGTTTACCGCCGTCATCGACGCCGTGTGCGCGGTGACGGCGGAGACCCCGCACCCGGTCGTCCTTGACCTGGGGGCCGGCCCCGGCTCCCTGGCGACCCGATTGCTGGACCGGCTGCCGTCGGCGCACGTGATCGCGATCGACACGCAGCCACTGCTTCTGGCACTGGCGCGGGCGGCCCACCGCGACGTCACCGGATTGCGCATCGTCGACGCCGACCTGTCGGTACCGGGTTGGGGCCGCAGCCTCGACCTGCCGGGCCCGGTCGATGCGGCGGTGTCGACCACGGCGCTGCACTGGATGCCACCGTCCGCGTTGGCCACCGCGTACAGCGAGCTCGCCGACCTGCTGCGCCCCGGTGGTGTGCTGCTCAACGGCGACCATCTCGACACCGACGACACGAGTCCGGCCATCGCCGGTTTGGAACGTCACTTGGCGGAGAAACTCACCGAACGGCGGTTCGGCGACCGACGGCCGGAGGACTGGGCTCAGTGGTGGGAGGCCGCGGCGGCCGACCCGGTGCTGTCGTCCATCCACATCCAACGAGCCTCGGGCCACCCCGACGCCGCCGTGTCGGGTTTGCTATCGACACACGTCGCTGCGTTGCAGGCAGCCGGTTTCAGTGAGGTCGGCACCGTGTGGCAGCACGGCAACAATCGAATCCTGGCCGCCATACGTTGAGCGGCGCGTGCACGTATCACCTCCGGCGGGACGACGAAACCGACAGGCGCAGTGCACACACGCGGTCCGTCCGGTAAACGGAGCAGTAAACACATCGCCTCCGGCCCGGCCGGACTGATAGCGTCACGGTGTGGTCCGGGTATAGACATTGCGGCGCACCGGTATCTCCGGAACGTGTTCCGTGTATACGGATCGGGCCACCCTCGTGTACAGGGGACCTTCCCATACGGAGTCGTCTCCAAAGAGTTGTCGCGTCCGTGCCCCTACATCGGCGAAGCCCTGCGGGTCCTCGATCACGTGAGGATCCCCGCCTCGCCGACACGGCCGGGCGCGGCAACGTCCCTCCCGAGAACGGAGAAACAATAGTGTCCACAGTGACCGTCATGGCGTGGCAGCGCGCCCTCCTGTACCGGGACGGACGTTTGGAACAGGTACTCGACCCGGGCCGACATCGCTACTCCCGCAGGGGGACACGCGTCGTCACCATTGACATGCGGTCCACGGTCACCTCTCTCCACCGACAAGAACTATTTACGATGGACGGCGTTTCGGTCCGTGTCAACACCGACCTGACATGGCGAGTCGAAGACCCCGCCATGTTTCATGAAACCACTCAATCACCGGATCGCCTGTTGCACATCGCCGCCCAAAATGCGGTCCGGGCCCGCATCGGTGGGCTCACGTTGGACGCGATGTTGGCGGATCGCTCGATCATGTCCACGGGTTTGGCGCGGGCCGTCGCGGAGGCGGTAACGGGCTTGGGAATACTCGTCGAAGCCGCCGGAGTGCGCGATCTCATGCTCCCCGGTGAACTTCGACGGGCGGCCATGGACGTCATCGTCGCCCGCCAACGGGGAAAGGCGGCGCTGGAGGCTGCCCGAGCCGAATCGGCGGCGCTGCGCAGCTTGAAAAACACCGCCGAGCTTCTGGAACGTCATCCGATGCTGTTGAAACTGCGCACCCTTCAAGTCGCCGCAGAGGCCGGAGCCGGCCTGACACTGGACACACGGGATCACGGGGAAACCTGACGGGGTAACGGTCTGCGGACCGAACGGCGTCGCCCATTTAGGCGATAGAATTACAAATCGGTTTGTGGTCGGATAAAAATCCCACAAACGTTTTGGAGAACACCATGCCTAAACGTGCCCGCGCCGCCCTCGTCGCGGGAGTCGCGACCGCAGCGATGGTCCTGGCTCCGGTAAGCCCCGCCTCGGCGGCCATTCCCATATGCCCGGAGAACCACTGGTGCACGTTCGACTACTACGAAACCCATGAACGGATCAACCACATCGGCTACGCCGATCAACTCTGTGACGGAACCGTCATCATCAAAGGCGAGACAAGCCGGTGGGTTGACCTGACGTCTTCCCGTTCCTGTCACTAGACGCAACGACCCCGCCGTCCAATCACGGCGGTCTTTTCTGATCACACCACCCTCGACAATCTATTGGAGATGACCATGTCGAAACGCGCCAGAGCGGCTCTCGTCGCCGGAATCGCCGCAGCAGCATTGACCTTCACGCCCGTGAGCCCCGCCGCCGCAGCAATACCTCCGTGTCCTCCGAACCACTCCTGCATGCTCGACTACTACGACTCACCCGACATGACCAAGCAAATCGGGTACTCGTATCTGCCCTGCACCGGCGGATGGACGCATGTAGGCCAGACCAGCAGCTGGGCACTGTTGCACAGCAACCCGTGTCGTTAAACCGATCCAGTGGAGACGACCATGTCGAAACGCGCCCGTGCCGCTCTCGTCGCCGGAATCGCCGCAGCAGCATTGACCTTCACGCCCGTCGGTCCCGCCTCAGCAGCGATTCTCCCGTGCCCCGTCGATCACATGTGCACACTCGACTACTTCAATTCACCGGACAAGACCCACCCGGTGGGCCGCACGGATCAACTCTGCGACGGAACGACCATCCACATGGGCGAAAGAACCCCGTGGACAACGTTCTACAGCCACCCCTGCAACTGAAGCCACTGGAGAACACCATGCCTAAACGCGCTCGAGCGGCTCTCGTCGCCGGAATCGCCGCAGCAGCATTGACCTTCACGCCCGTGAGCCCCGCCGCCGCAGCAATTCCCATGTGCCCGCAGAACCACTCCTGCATGTTCGACTACTACGAAACCTCCGAGAAGATCAAGGTCATCGGCTACGCCGACCAGGCCTGCGACGGAACCATCGTCCTCCGTGGCGAGACCAGCAGCTGGGTCAACCTTTACTCCCGTCCCTGCTGATCAGCGCAACCCGCAACACCGGAAGGGCACGAGCGGCCGTCATCTCGTGCCCGACCGGCATTCACCAAGCCATGCCCGCTCAACGGTTCACCCGACATCACACCCGGACGAACCCAACACCTCTCGACCGGATGATCACCCACCCGGTGACACGACCCGTCGACGAGGTTTGCCCGCCCCTCACCGAAAACACCGGGAGAATCCCATGTCCCGACGTGCCCGAGCGGCTCTCGTCGCCGGAATCGCCGCCGCCGCCATCGCCCTCACCCCCGTAAGCCCCGCCGCCGCAGCGGTTCCACTGTGCCCGCTCAACCACGCATGCATGTACGACTTCTTCGACTCACCGGCCTACGACACCCGCGTCGGCTACCAGTACATCCACTGCGACGGCACCACCAACTCACACGGACAGAAAACCCCGTGGGTGGTCATGGACGCCATACCCTGCTGACAAGACACCGGTGGTCCGGTCGCGCCGGAGACCGGACCACCGTGCCTGTTGCCTCCTCAAGTCCCCGAAACAGCGTGACGTCCCACTCGACGGGGTATCGAATCCTGGCGTTCATGGAACGCCACGGTGTCTCACGCCTAACGCCACCCGATCGGCTCTCGAGCCACCAACCGTCGCGTCACGGCTTCGGCGTCGTTCATTTCGAACGCCAACCGCGCACGGGCACCGGTCGCGCCACACGCGGTCGATCAACTCACGCTGAACCGTGTTGACCGGGTCGACGATCGCACGCCGGCGCCCGGTTCTATTCCGGCGTCCCCGTCACCGTCGAACGCGTCAAGTCAAGACCGGCCCCGCCACCGAAAAACTCCAACACCGCGTCAAGGTCGTCGACCTCCAGGACCGGACGCAGCCGTTTCACTTTCCCGTTCGTCATGCCCAGGCGGTATGTCCTGCCACCGGTGTCGGATGCAAACTCTCATCACGGTTGTGCGACATGATGCACAGCGAAGCCGGCCGAGATTTCTCCCGGCCGACTTCAACGCGCTCACGACAACCGGTCGGCCAACTGCGCCGCGTACAGCGAAGCCGGCTCCAGGCCCGCCTTGTTCGTGCCCTCAATGTGGCCCACCGCTCCCGGGGCCCAACCGTTGCCGTTGGCTTTACCGGTCGTCCCGATCGCATAGTTCTGCGCTGTCGGGGGGCGCTGCGCCACCACATGGTTCCCGTTGTCGACGGTGCAGTTCCAGGCAACACTGTGCACGGACGACCAACCGTGGGCCGTCCCCTGGTCACCACGGTTGTGCAACGAGATCACGTGCCCGCGGTTCGACTGGTTGTTCAACTCCTTGATGTTGTCGAACAACAGACCGTTGCTCCACTGCCGGTGCCCTCCCGACTCGCTGTACCCGGAGTCGTTGAAACCGTCCACCCACGCACAACCCGACGACAGGGACGTCCCACTGGTGGCGAAGGCGTGCCGCGCGTGGGAAGCCCTCAGTCCCTTGAACAGGACCTGTTGCGCGCGGGGCCCGGCGTTGAAGTTGTAGCGCCTGCTGCCCTGCAGTTTCGATCGCGGGTGCGAGGCGCGAGTGTCCAGTACCGTGCACCGTGTCGCGGTCCTCGTCGTGACGCCGGCGAACGAGAAGTGCAGCAATGTACAGTCCCGAACCCACGCGTCCTCCACCTGCGTCAGGTAGATGCAGTTCTGTGGGTGGTTTTCGTCTTCGGCGGAATTGGCTACCATCGTGATGCGCAGGTTCTCCACACCACAGTCGCGCACGATGCCCGCGTTGTCCCAGGCGTACACGTAGGACTGTGTCAGTGAGCCGTCAAGGTGGTTGAACACCGGCGCACAGATGGTGATCTCGTTACCGTCGATCGCCTTGACGTATCGGTTGTACACAATAGGCAATTGTCCGGGCGACCACGGCGGGTCGTTGACGGCTCCGCCGCCCTCGACGGCGTCGGTCCACGCCTGCGTATGCGGGTGGTACACGACGATGTTGTCGCCCACCGACAGGGCCGACGGATCCGCGACCGTGAACGTGCGGGAACCGACCTGCACGAACTCCGACGTGATGTCGGTCCGGGTGCCGGGAACCGCGTCCGACCATTCATCGGTACCCGAGCCACCGACTCGCACCACTGTGAACTGTTCGGCCGGGCCCGTTGCGAGCAGTACCGTACCGTCAACGGCCTGACTGGAGCCTCGCAACACCACACCGGACCGGTTGATGCTGATCATCCCGCCGACCCTGTACTCCCCCGGCGCCAACTGCAACGCGCCACGGAACCCGTTCTCGTCGGGTTCGCGGGCCCCGATCGCGTCCAGGGCCTCCTGTATACGTTCGGTGTTGTCTCCCGAGACCGGTCCGAGCTCGGCAACGGTCGGAACCTCGGGCAACGGCACGTCACCGTTGCGGTAACCGGCCCAACTGAAGTCCGGTATCCGACTGTTGTTCTCCACCGTCTCGTACACGAGACGACCGTCCGCGCCCGGATACACCACATCGGAATTCCAGGTGGCCTCCTGTGCGTGCGCCGCCCAGGTACCGGCGGTCACGCCCAAGGCACCCAGCCCTCCCAGCGCCGCCGCCGAGCGCAGCACGTTACGTCGGCTCCACCGTCCTTGAAACGGACCTGATGACATGTCAACCTCACTGAATCGTCTGTCGCAGGGTGTTTCGGAGCCGCCCCACATGTAACCGGTTCATCCCATAAGTCACACATAATCACGCCGGGCACGACGAGCGCTCAACCAGCGCACCGTCAACACCGCCACAATCAACACGGCCACGCCCACCCATACCGGCACCGGCACCGCCACGTACGAAAACGCCTGCCCCGCCAATGCGCCACCGGCCAACCACAGGGTCGACCACAACGCCGCGGCAACGGCTGCGGCCACCACGAAACACGCGTAACGCAGCCGAGACGCCCCTGCGGCCGCCGCGACAAACGTCCGAACACCCGGCAACAGACGCGCGACCACGATCACCCGAAAACCACGGCGACGCATCAAAGCGCACGCCCGATCCCACTTGTCCGTCCCCACTCGACGCACCACCCGCGACCGACCCAGACGCGGACCGATTGAACGCCCCACCAGGAAGCCGACGTGGTCCCCCACGAAAGCGCCGCCGGCTCCCGACACGATCGCGACCATCAACATCGGCTCCATCCCCAACGACGCGCCCACCAACACCAGCGCCGTCTCCCCCGGGATCACCACACCGAACCCCAACATCGCCTCCAACGCGGCGGCGACGAAAACAAGGCCGATCATCAAGGCGACGTGCTCCCGCGCAGTCTCCACCAAACCCGGCACCACATCCATCACCGGTACACGGTAGACACGAAACCGGTGCCGACACACCGATCAGCGGGACGACTCGCCCCCCAATCTCACCGGGGTGACCGGCCCCTAAGGGGCCCACGACAACCGACCCACCCGGGCGACATCACCACCGACACCGCCCGCACCGAGGAAAAGAGCGAACGACGTCGACTGTGGAACGTTCGGCGGTCGCGGGGAGCAGACCCTCTGTCCAGCCCGGACAGAGTGCCCCACCGGGCCATCCCCGCGTACGCGGGGAGCACGCGGCCAACAAAGCGGGCCGAAACGTGTCATCAGGACCATCCCCGCGTACGCGGGGAGCACACGTGTTTACACGGGGCGACCGTGGACACATTCGGACCATCCCCGCGTACGCGGGGAGCACGTTGATAAAGGCATAGCTCCGCCCGCTATGGAAGGACCATCCCCGCGTACGCGGGGAGCACTGCCCATGCCGTGCCGTCTCCGGCCACTATCGAGGACCATCCCCGCGTACGCGGGGAGCACCCTTCGTGACCTGGTGGTCTACCGGCGAGTAACCGGTTTTTGCATCATGATCATTTTAGGGTCCTCAAAGCATTGTGAATCAACGCGACCGCCAAGGGCCGTGCTCCACGGTAGCCGACCGCGTGCCGTG
>DXGR01000030.1 GCA_019113825.1 Candidatus Stackebrandtia excrementipullorum
AGGCTGTGGATAACTCGCCCGCCGTGACCACGTGGTCTGTCGACCCTGTGGATAACTACACGGTTGTCATGTTCTCGAACACAGTGGCGTTGGCCATGCCGCCGCCCTCACACATCGTCTGAAGGCCGTAAGCCAACCCCTCGGCACGCATGTGGTGAATCAACGTCGTCGCCAACCGCGCACCACTGGCACCCAACGGGTGCCCCAGGGCGATCGCACCACCCGACGGATTCATCCGATCCGGGTCGGCACCCGTCTCCGCCAACCATGCCAACGGCACGGGAGCGAACGCCTCGTTCACCTCGAACGCACCGATGTCGGAGACCTTCAGCCCCGCACGGTCCAGCACCTTCGCGGTTGCCGGAATCGGCCCGGTCAACATCGTCACCGGATCCGAACCGACGACGACGGCCGTGTGAACCCTCACCAACGGCGTCAACCCCAACCGCTTGGCGACGTCGGACGTCGTCACCAGCAACGCCGCCGCGCCGTCCGAAATCTGTGACGCCGATCCTGCGGTCACGACTCCCTCGGCCGGGTCGAACGCCGGCTTCAGCTCACCGAGCTTCTCCAGCGTCGAATCACGCCGAATCCCCTCGTCCGCGGAAAACTCACCCACCGGAGTGATCTCGGCGGTGAACCGGCCCGCGTCCTGCGCGGCGGCCGCCTTGGCGTGAGAGGCCAACGCGAACTCGTCGAGGGAACGCCGATCGAAGCCCCACTGCCGGGCCATCAACTCCGCGCCGACGCCCTGACTGAACGGGATCGGCGCCTCCGCGTCGAACCCGAGCTTGCCGGCGTACCGTTCACGAACCTTTGTCCCGTACGGGGCGCCCAGGCCCTCACCGACCGAGGACCCCATCGGAACCCGCGTCATCACCTCGACCCCACCGGCCACCACGACGTCGCTGTGACCGGCGATGACCGCTGCCGCAGCAGCATGCAACGCCTGCTGGCTGGAACCACACTGCCGGTCGATCGTTGCGCCCGGAACGTGCTCGGGTAGGCCCGCGGCCAAAACCGCGTTGCGCGCAACGTTCCAGGACTGCTCCCCCACCTGGGAGACACAGCCCAACTGGACGTCGTCGATCAACGCGGGATCGATGCCTGTACGGTCGACCAACGCGGTCAACGCGACCGCTGCGAGGTCGACGGGGTGCTGATCTTTCAATGCGCCTTTTCGGCGCCCGACTGGGGTGCGAACCGCACCGACGATGACTGCATCACGCATTACTGAAGGGTAACTTCTTTCCGGTTCCATGTCTGCGGGCGTCGGGCCGGTATTGGGCCACGGCCGTCGCAAGCTCGACATGACCGGTCCGACTCATCCTGCCCACTGCGCGTGTAGCCCGGCCGTCGGCCGATCCGGGAGTAACCGCCTTTCGGCACGGCGACATCGGTGGCAGACTCGGGGATCGTGAACGTTTCGGAGCAACAGTGGCGGGTCCCCCACCGTGTCGTCATCCTCAAAATCGTGGTGGCGGCGGCCTTCATCGGCATCGCATGGTGGTTCAGTGCCGACATCGAACGGTTCGTCGTCGCGGTAGTCGTCGCCGGGCTCCTCGCCGCCTATGCCGTACGCGACCTCGTGTGGCCCGTCCGGTTGTCCGTCGGCCCCGACGGCGTCGCCGTGTCCCGTGGCTTCGTCCTGCGCAGGCAGATCGCCTGGGGCGAAATCGAACGTCTCCGCATCGACCGCAGACAACGTCTCGGAACAGCTTCCGAACTTCTCGAGATCGACCTGGACTCCACGCTGTACCTGTTCAGCAAGCACGAACTCGACGACACCCCTCAAAACGTGTTGGACGCACTGCACGAATGGCGGTCGACCCACCGGGACAACCGCTAAAGGCGCTCGTCGACACGACCCTTCTCCAGCCGATTCCCGGCCGGTGTGGCGCCGACCGCTTGAACCTGGCAGGATCGGCCGCATGACCGCCTCGACGTTGATCACCGTGGCGCCGACCGGTGCCGAGTCCCAGAAGTCCGACGTTCCGGCTTTGCCGGTCACGTTGAAAGAACTGGTGCAGACCGGTGTGGACTGCCAGGCGGCCGGTGCCGCCGTCATTCACGTCCACATTCGTGATGACGACGCTCAAGCCACGCTCGACCCGAAACGTCTGCACGACACCGTTGCGGCCCTACGCGAGTCGACCGACCTGATCGTGCAGTTGTCGACCGGGGGCGCGGTCTCCGACGGAGAAGCGGCACGCCTGGCGGTATTGGACGCGGCCCCGGACATGGCCTCCTGCACGATGGGCACCGTCAACTTCGGCGACGACATCTTCATGAACCGGTGGGGCTTCATCGTCGATCTTCACGAAAAGATGCGTGAGACACGAGTCGTCCCCGAATACGAGATCTTCGATATCGGACACCTGGCGAGCCTGGAGCGTCTCCTGTCGAAACACGGCCTACCGTTCGGGGAGCACGTGCACGTCGACTTCGTCCTCGGTGTTCCCGGTGGAGCTCCCGGCGACGCCGCGACGGTCACCGCGATGGCCGAGGCGGCTCGTCGGCACCTGCCCGAAGGTTCGACGTTCGCCGCGACCGGAATCGGCCGGACGACCTTGCCGGTCATGTTCGCGTCGTTGGCTTCCGGTGGGCACGTACGCGTCGGCATGGAGGACACGGTCTCGTTCGCTCGGCGCCAACCGGTGGAAAGCAACGCGCAGTTGGTGCAACGGGCGGCAGAGGTCGCCGGTTTGGCGCAACGACCGCCGATGGAGATCGGTGAGGCTCGGCGGATGTTGGGCATCCGCGAGCCGGGTTAAAGTCAGCACATTCGCTTCCCGTGTTCGGGTGAAACGTTTAGGTTCGTCTCGTGTCTGAGCAATATCGTGGCGGAGCCCTGCTCGCCGAAGTCGTCCGTTCCGGGTTCGTGGAAGGCTTTCACCGCGGCAGCGCCGTCGTGTTGAAAACCGACGGGTCGGTACTCGTATCGGCCGGTGACGTGGAGTCGCCGATCTTTCCACGATCGGCGAACAAGCCGATGCAGACGGTCGGAGCGTTGCGGTCGGGTTTGAACTTCAACGACGACCGTGATCTGGCGATCGCATCGGCCAGCCACCGCGGTGAACCGTTCCATGTGGCCAGGGTCCGCGGAATCCTGTTGAACGCGGGGCTGTCGCCGGACGCGTTGCTGACGCCGCCGGAGTATCCGATCGATCCCGAGGCCCGAGACGCGGTCGTAGCGACCGGTGGTGGGCCGACCCGGCTGTTGATGAACTGTTCGGGTAAACACGCCGCGATGCTGGTGGCCTGCCAACAGGCGGGTTGGTCCATGGACGACTACACCGATGCCGACCACGAGCTTCAGCGCGCCAATCGACGGGTCGTGTCCGACTTGACCGGCTGCGACATCGCCGCGACGGGGGTCGACGGCTGCGGCGCACCGTTGTTCGCCTACGGGCTCATCGGGTTGGCGCGTGCCTTCCTACGGTTCGTGTCGGCGGAGCCGGGTACTCACGAGCGTCGTGTGGCCGATGCGATGCGGGCGCATCCTCGCCTCGTCGCGGGTACACATGGGCCGGACACGCTCATGATGGAGGCGGTGCCGACCGCGATGGTCAAGGGCGGTGCCGAGGGTATCGCGGCGGTGGCGGTTCCGGGTGTGGGAGCTGTAGCGGTGAAGATCGACGACGGGGCGATGCGAGCGGCCGTCCCGGTGTCGGTGGCGGCGCTGCGTACCCTCGATCTGTCCTCTGTGAAGGTCG
This sequence comes from Candidatus Stackebrandtia excrementipullorum, assembly GCA_019113825.1. Taxonomy (GTDB): domain Bacteria; phylum Actinomycetota; class Actinomycetes; order Mycobacteriales; family Micromonosporaceae; genus Stackebrandtia; species Stackebrandtia excrementipullorum. The sequence continues at coordinate 3,717 of DXGR01000030.1, forward strand.
ACAACACTGCGCTCGACGCGTTGGGGACCAGTCCCATCGTCGGTGCGGGCCGACGGGTCGGCGAGGTCCGTCCGGTGTGGCCCACGGCTTGACCATTTTCGACCGGAGGAAGCGATCTTCGAACCCGTCACCTCATTGCTTGTGTCCACACGAGATTACTTAGGCGCACTTCGGTTCTCCGACATGCATATACGTCATGCAGAACGAGCCCGAACGGTCGATCCATCCCTTGACTTCATTCAAATGGATCGATACCTTCGTGCCGTTCCGCACCCTTTGGGCGTGGACTTCTCATGTTAGGAGAACGAATGACCCACCCCCGAATATCACGGCGTGGTGTCCTCGGTCTGACAGCGGCCACAGTAGCCGGTGTAGCGACCGTGGTGACCACTCCGCAACCGGTCCACGCGTCGCCCGAATCCACCCCGGCATCGGATTCGGAAGCGACGTACACGGGCAACGAAGCGGTCGAATGCCTCGCCGACCTCTACGAACGGAGGATGGTCTGATGGCGAACATCCCGTGGCTGGCCGACGTCCTGCGCGGCGCCGGCATCGAAGTCGTCGAGCAGGGCGACTGGCACAACCGGTACCACGCCGGAGCGTTCGAACCCTTCGGTGTCCTGTGGCATCACACGGCCGGAGCTCCCTCCAGTCCGTCGAACCCGCACCCGTCCCTGGACGTGGTCATCAACGGCCGTCCCGACCTCCCCGGCCCGCTCGCGCAGGCGCTCGTCGACTACAACGGCGTCTTCCACGTCATATCCGCCGGCAGGTGTTACCACGCCGGCGCCAGCGGCGGTAGCGGACCGATCCCGGCAGGCGACGGAAACACCATGATGGTCGGTTGGGAAATCGACTACGACGGTGTCAACCAGGAAATGTCGGCCGCTCAATACGAGGCCTCCATCGCCGCTACCGTGGCGGTCCTGGGTGAATTCGGACGCGACGCACAACACGCCCGCGGTCACCGCGAAACCAGCACGACGGGCAAGATCGATCCCTCGTTCATCGACTTGGACGCGATGCGCGCCGACGTCGCGGCACGCATGTAGAAACCCGCCCCCGGCCCGCCGTTTCGCGTAGAGGGCGGGCCGGGGGCGGACTCTCACGACAGGTTCGCGCCTCCCTCATCGGGACGCGGGACCCGAAGGTCATCGTCACAACGTGGCCGTATGCACCGAGGAAGCTCCGAGCCGCGCCCGGCGCCCCCTCGGTCACCGAGCCGACGACCGATCGCGGCCCCAACGACTCACCGCAGACGACTGTCCTTAAGCAATTCATCGGTCAAGGTCTCGACCTTGTCCGGGGAGAGGCCCCTCGCCGTGAACCAAGCACCGATGTTGGCCACATCCCGCACAAGAAATTCGGCTCCACGCGGATTGGCCACCACGTCCACGATCTGTGGAACGTCGATGATCACCAAACGCCCGTCCTGAACGATCACGTTGTACGCCGACAGGTCTCCGTGCGCGAAACCTTCACGTGCCAGCATCGACAGTCCGCGCCTCAACTGTTCCCACAGATCTTCGCGCTCGAGGGGCGTGGGCCGCAGTTGCGCCAGTCGCGGAGCCGCAACCCCGTCGGCGTCACCGATGAACTCCATCAGAAGCTCGGTACCGTATATCTGGACCGGGTAGGGCACCGAAACCCCGATATCGGCCAGGAGCCGCAACGCACCGAACTCTGCGTTGGCCCACCGACCGGCGATGGCCTTCCTCCCGAAGTCGGTGCGGTTGGCCATGGCACGACTTTCCCGGCTGTCCTTCACCGATCGACCCTCCAGGTAACCGTCGTTACGACGGAACATGGAGTGTTCCGAGCTGCGATAACGCTTCGCCGCCAACAGGCACCGCCGGTCCGTGCCGGGCACGCCGCGCTCCAGCAGGAAGACGTCGGCCTCCTTACCGGTTTTGAGAACCCCCAACTCGTAGTCGACCGCAGCGGATTCGGTCACCAACCATTCCGGATACGGCAGAGGTCCACGTTCCAAGGGCTCCGACTGCTCCCAGATCGACCAACGGTCCCCCTCCGGCGGACCGTCCACGATCATCTCGGGAAGCTCGTCGTCGAAAAACGAACGGTAGTGGTCGCGCTCCTCGGCCTCGTAGGCGAGATCGTCGTCGTCCAGACGACGCTTGTGCTTTTTACGGGTACGAACGAACGACTCGTGTTCTGACACTGTGGGTCTCCTCGACCGGCAGACCACCGGTGGAGGAAACGACGTGGGTCAAGACCACCGGCGGCAAAGAAACGGGGTAAAAACTGGCGCGCTCATGAGCGCACGCGGGAAGGCGGCAATCATCAAAATCACGCCTCCTTTCGTTGAACCCCGCCCGTGACGGGCGGCCGTCGGTGTCGGACGACAACGTCCTCGACCAACGATTCTGCTCCGGTCGTTTCGAGAGGTCAACCCATTTATTCGACGTTCGAGGCGCCGGCGCGCAACAGCGCCTGAGACAGCTTCCCGGCTGTCTCGTCGAGCAGGGCACGAGCGGCCCCGACATCGATGTCGGCCTCGATCATGAGGACCGCGGTTTTCGCATGGTTGTCGGCCTTCGCCAGGGCCGCCGCAGCCGTGTCGCGGTCGGCACCGGTGATATCCGAGACCATCTTCGCCGCACGCACGGCCAACTTCTCGTTGAGAACGCGCATATCCACCATGTAGTTGCCGTAGGTGTGACCCAACTGCACCATGGTGATGGTCGAGATCATGTTGAGGACAAGTTTCTGCGCCGTCCCCGATTTCAAGCGTGTCGAACCGGCGATGACCTCGTTCCCGACAACAACCTCGATGCCGTGTTCGGCGACCCGGCTGAGCGCCGAATCGGCGTTACAGGACAACCCCGCCGTCAAAGCCCCACGCCGGCGGGCTTCGGCAATCGCCGACAACACGAACGGCGTACGGCCGCTGGCGGTCACACCGATCACGACATCGGCCGCCGTGATGTCGTGCGCCGCCACCGCCGAGGCTCCGGCGTCATCGTCGTCTTCGGCTCCTTCGGCGGCGTTGGTCATGGCGGCCGGGCCACCGGCCAAGATCGCCTGAACCAGCTCGGGAGGCGTCGAAAAGGTGGGCGGGCATTCGGAGGCGTCGACGACCGCCATGCGGCCAGCGGTTCCCGCTCCGACATACCGGAGACGGCCGCCTTTGGCCATGCGGTCCACGACCGCCTCGATCACCGTGGCAATGACCGGAAGCGCTCCCGCAACAGCTCTGGGGACCTCGGCGTCGGCCTCGTTCATGACGCCTGCCAATTCCAGGGCCGACATCTTGTCGATGCCGGCGAACCTGGTGTCGACGCCTTCGGTGGCCAGCCCACGCAAGCTGTCCGCCACAGTGTCGCTTTTGCCCACTAGTGCCTCCGTTGATTTTCTTCACATACTTAATCGCTCAGTGAAGGCTAGCAACATCCAACGGCTTTTCACACCCGTCACGAACCGGAAAAAGTGTCATACCCTGGACATATATTCGAACCACCAACGGCTTCTTCCCGCTTGGAGGATTCGATGTCAACAATCGAACTGCCCCTTAACGGTTTCGTCGACTACCTACGCACCCGCGGCGCGGCCAGAGTCACAGTAGCCAACCGCCACATCGCCCAGTCGGGCGAACCGTACAGCCCCGCACGCGACTTCTACCGACGCATTCTCTCCGCAATCCTGGCCGCCCGGCGCAGCGGCGACGATCAGGCCGTCCTCCGTCACGCCATAGCCGAGGCACCGGCCTCCCGCCGCGGCAACTACCAAGCCGTCGTCGACGGCTGGCTGAAATTTCTGCCCCAGCTGAAAAACACCACCCTCGTCAAGGTCGGCACCGGACGCTGGTACGGGGACGGGCTGACGGTCAAAGTCACACCACACCTGGCAGTCCAGCACACCGACGGACGCGTCGAAACCGTCTTCCTCTACTTCAAAGCGGACCCGCTATCCAGAAAGGACGCCGAAGCGATGCTCTGGCTGGCCGCCGCAGCCATGCCCGGAGCCTGTCCCGGAGCCGACCCCGTAATTCTGGACGTGCGGCGAGGCAAAGCCCACCGCCGCGTCCCCGAAAGCGCGGAATATCCCGCTTGGCTGAGTGCTGAGGCAGGCGCTTACCACCACCTCCGCCACCAACTCGTTCGGGCTGTTGAGGCGCGTCCCTGACCGCGTTACGAGCGGCCTTGCCTACCTACTTCGTAGGCGGCGGCCACCCGCGCCTCGTCACGAACGTGCCACAACGGGCCAGACCCCAACCCACTCAACAGAACCCAACCGAACAACCACAACATCACCCGCCCACCCACTTCACAGACGGCACCGACCCACACCTCCCGACACGACGCCCGCCTCGCGGCGCGGTATCGGGACGCACAGAACATGACACCGACGGCCCGCGCACGCCGGGCGCGGGCCGTCGAACACCCCGCTCGCCGCTCAGGCGGTTTCCATCGTGGCGTGAGAAGGCCCTCGCTGCGCCGACACCTCGGCCGCCACCTGCTCGGTACGCCGCATGACGCGAACCAGGTTTCCGAACGCGAGCTTCGCCAGGTCGGTGTCACTCCAGCCGCGCGACGCGAGTTCGGCGAGCAGCTTGGGGTAGGCGGAGACGTCGGCAAGGTCGGTCGGTGTCGTGGCGATGCCGTCCATGTCTCCGCCGATGCCGACGCAGTCGATACCGACCCGGTCCCGGATGTAGTCGAGGTGGTCTGCGACGTCGCGTGAACTGACCGGCGGACACGGATTGGCCTCGAGCCACGCCTCACGGTGTCGGCGTTGAGCCAGGTACTCCTCTTCACCGGCGCCGTCGGCGAGCCATTCGCTGGGTGTACGACCTTCTTCGGCTTCCAGCGCATCCATCCATTCGCGCCCCGCCTCGGTGAGAAACCCGGGAACGAACGTGGCCATGATGATGCCTCCGGTGTCACCGACCCGGTCGATGACGTCGTCGGGAACGTTCCGCGGATGGCCGCAGTTGGCAAGCGCGTTCGAGTGGGAGAAGAACGCGGGTGCTTCGCTTTCGTCGAGCGCGTCGCGCATGGTCGTGGGCGCAACGTGAGACAGGTCCACAAGCATGCCGATCCGGTTCATCTCCGCTACGACCTTGCGGCCGAAGGAGCTCAGGCCGCCGACGCCGACGTCGTCGGTGGCGCTGTCCGCCCAGTCGGTGTTGGACGTGTGCGTCAAAGTCATGTAGCGGACACCGAGCCGGTACATCATGCGCAGCGTGCCCAGCGAGTTGCCGATGGAGTGTCCACCTTCGATGCCCAACAGGGACGCTATCCGCCCATTGGCAACAACCTGTTCGATCTGGTCGGCGGTCCCGGCGAACTCGAGGGCGTCGTACCGTTCGATCATCTGCCAGGCCGCGTCGATCTGTTCCAATGTCGCGGTGACGGCTTCTTCACCGGCCATGGTGACCGGTACGAACACCGACCAGAATTGACCGCCGACTCCTCCGGCGCGAAGCCGTGGGATGTCGGTGTGCAGAAGAGTCGTTTGGTCGCGGGCTATGTCGATCTTGTCGAAGTCGTAGCGGACCATGCCGCGCATGCGAATCAACAGGTCGTTGTGACCGTCGATGATCGGGGAGTTCTCAAGGACGGCGTAAACCCGGTTCGTGAGGCTGTCAGACATGCGCGACAGCCTAAGGGCCGAGTCCACCGGCGAGCAACAAGGAGAACGGTTCGCATGGCGCCGTCCTCACGCGGGAGCTGAACGTGTTCGCGTTTGTGTACGTGCCCGGGGTCTTCTACTTCGACGACGACACGATCGGATTCAAACGCGCCGCTCCTGTTCCCTGTTGTGCCGCACCGGTTTCGGGTGGGCTTCGTGGCCCGCGAAGGACTACCGCGCTTTGCCGCGGCGTGGGACGACGTTACCTCGTCACCAGCGGCAGACGACGGCCTTAAGCGTCAAGTGCCGCGCGCCAGCCGGCGACTCGACGAGAATCGACGGGTGAAGTCCAGTCGCGACGGGCTGCCGAACCGATGTGGAACGCGGAGACGCCGGCTTCTCGCAACCGTTCGACATGGTCGGGTGCAAGGCCTCCGCCCACCATGAGCGGGCCGGCGTGCACATGGGCCACCACCGCCGACAGCCCCGAGGCGACTCCTTTGGGTGACCCGGCGGTTAGGATCTGGTCGGCTCCCGGCATGTCGGCTGCGGCCGCCAACGCCTTCGGATAGTCGTCGGCGTGGTCGACGACTCGATGGCAGGTCCAGGGGCGACCGACCGCGTCCCAGATCGCGTGCACGGGTTCGGGGTCGAGTTCCCCATCTCGTAGGAACCCCATGACGAGTCCGTCGGCTCCGGCGCCGACGAGGTCGGTGGCCAGTCCCACCAGTGCGTGCCGGTCTCGACAGGTGAAGTCGGCGGTGGTGCGCACCATGGCACGTATCGGAATGTCGCATGCCGAACGAATGTCGGCGATCATCCGTGGGGTGGGACTGAGGCCGTCTGCGGCCATGTCCGTGACCACCTCCAGCCGGTCGGCGCCTCCTGTCTGCGCGGCTTCCGCGTCGGCGGGAGTGAGGGCTATGACCTCCAGTAGTGCCTGGTCACGGTGCATCAACCGGTTCTCCATCATGGCTATTTGCATAGAAATCGATCACTTTGTGGCGACATGTGTTCGCCGGGGCGGATCATAACCAGTCGACGCATCGGGTCAACCGGCCGAGCCTTCGACACATCTATAGGGGCGGAAGAACACAAGGAGACCACATGCAAACACGCTCGGAGTTCGAAGAGTTTGCGATGGCCGCAACACCGTCGCTCCTGCGATCGGCCTACCTGTTGACCGGCGATCAGCAGTTGGCCGAGGACCTCGTCCAGTCGGCACTGGCTCGAACACACCGTTACTGGCGCAACATCACCACCAGCGGCAACGCCACCGCTTACACGCGCAAAGTCATGTACCACCTGCAGGTGAGCCGTTGGCGAAGACGCCGCGTCACCGAGCAGCTTCGTGACCGGCCCATCGAGCTCTCGGTGCCGGATCGCTCAGCCGACATCGATATGAAACTCAGCCTCAGAAGCGCACTGGCGACTTTGACGCCCCGGCAACGGGCCGTCGTCGTGTTGCGGTATTTCGAAGACCGCTCGGTGGCCGAGACGGCGACGCTGCTGGGCTGCAGCGAGGGCAGCATCAAATCCCAGACTTTCCGTGCCTTGAACAAGTTGCGTGACGCGTTGCCGCAACTGACCGACCTGTTGAACGGAGTTACTCGATGACCGACCAGCTCAAGCAACTGATGAACAACATGGCCGACGAGGTCAAATCCGCGTCGCTGCACGAACAGGCCGTTTTCCAGTCACGACGCACGACAAAGCGACGCACCGTTCTGGCCGCTGTGGCGGCGCTGACGGTCGTCGGGGGCGGCATGGCCGGCTTCAACACGTTGGCCGCCTCGGAGCCGACGGGTGACATGGCCGCAGAACAGACCACGGCCGACGCCCGGTTCGAGGAGACCGACGCGCGACCCCCGGTCGACTATCCGGTCGCCGAACTCGACGGAGTCTTCTACGACAGCTGGTTCGAACAGGGGGTGAGCTCCACGATCGCCACATGGTCGAGCAATGCGCCCGAACCGGTCGAACTGGTCACGGGTGGACCCGATGCCGGCTTCTACAACACCGGAGTCATCTCTTCGGACGCTCGATACGTCGCCTACCTCGGGTTCGCCGACACCGAAGGCGACGACGTCGATCGGCGAGTCGTCGTTCACGACCTTGTGGAGGACACCGACCGCGAACTCACCGATTTTCCGGATTCGGGAGGGGCGTGTTCGCTGCCGAGCTGGTCGCCGGACGGGCGCCTTTTCGTCGATCACGGCACGAAATCCAACCAGCGGTTCGGGTTCTACGACCCCGCGACGGGAGACTTCACTCCGTCGGCCTCACCGGTCGGTTGTCAGGTCACGGTCGCCGAGGACGACAACGGTGAAGACCTGTTCATCGCGGTGCACGAATCCGAGGGTGTCCGGGACATCGTCCTGACGACCGCCTCCGGTGAGACGACCACGTCACCGGTGGCACGGAAACTGCCCGACGAACACGGTGTGATTCTCAAGCTCGTCGACGTCTCCTCCGACGGTCGGTACGCGTGCCTGCGCGTCGGAGACGTCTCCGACGACGAGGACAGTGTTGTCGACCGGATGCCGCTGTGTGAGCACATCGTCCAGATCGATACCGGCGACCTGGTGACCGTCATCAGGTCCCTCGACGAGGGACCCCAGGGTGATTCACCCGTCGGGACCGGTGGCTTGTGGACCTTGGCCGTCCCCGGGCACATCCTCGTCTACAACACGGCCGCGCTGGAGTACATCCTGATCGACATGAACGGAAACGTTGTGGACACGGTCTCTCCCGACTACGACAACGTGTCGACGGAGCCTCTTCTGCTCGACTACATGCCGGCCGGTTAGACGTCCGCGAACCGACCCCGAGCCTCGGGAGAAGAAGGCCCGGAGCCGGTTGCCGTACAGCCGACGGTCCGACGTCGCACGACCGGATGTCGATGACCGACCGTCCTAACCGGGAGTGCACCAGATTAAGCCATCACCGGACCCGACACCGGCCGCCCCGCCTGGTCATCTGTTCGAGTCCGGAGACGGAAAAGGGCCGAACCTCGCATGGCGAGGTTCGGCCCGTTGGTACGTGGTGGAAAGGGGCTTAGAAGCCGCCCATTCCGCCCATGTCCGGCGCGCCGGCGCCGGCGTCGGCGCCGCCCTTTTCGGGCTTGTCGGCGATGACGGCTTCGGTCGTCAGGAACAGTCCGGCGATGGAGGCGGCGTTCTGCAGCGCGGAACGCGTCACCTTCGTCGGGTCGTTGATGCCTTCCTTGAGCATGTCGACGTACTCGCCGTTGGCGGCGTTGAGGCCCTGCCCGGCGGGCAGGCCGGCGACGCGCTCGGCGACGACGCCACCCTCAAGACCGGCGTTGGCGGCGATCTGCTTCAGCGGGGCGCTCAGGGCCTTACGGACCAGGGCCACACCGGTCGCCTCGTCGCCTTCGAGGTCCAGCTTGTCGAACGCGGTCGCACCGGCCTGAACCAGCGCGACACCACCGCCGGGCACGATGCCCTCTTCGACGGCGGCCTTGGCGTTACGGACGGCGTCCTCGATGCGGTGCTTGCGCTCCTTCAGCTCCACCTCGGTGGCGGCGCCGACCTTGATCACCGCAACACCGCCGGCCAGCTTGGCCAGGCGCTCCTGCAGCTTCTCACGGTCGTAGTCGGAGTCGGAGTTTTCGATCTCGCCACGGATCTGAGCGACCCGGCCGTTGATCTGCTCCTGGTCACCGGCACCGTCGACGATGGTCGTCTCGTCCTTGGTGATGACGACCTTGCGGGCCTGGCCCAGCAGGTCGATGGTGGCGTTCTCCAGCTTGAGGCCGAGCTCTTCGCTGATGACCTGACCACCGGTGAGGGTGGCGATGTCACCGAGCATGGCCTTGCGGCGGTCACCGAAGCCGGGGGCCTTGACGGCAACCGACTTGAAGGTGCCACGGATCTTGTTGACGATCAGCGTGGCCAGGGCCTCGCCCTCGACGTCCTCGGCGATGATCATGAGGGACTTGCCGCCCTGCATGATCTTCTCCAGGGTCGGCAGCAGGTCCTTGACCGCCGAGATCTTGGAGTTCGCGATCAAAATGTAGGGGTCGTCCAGGACGGTTTCCATACGGTCCTGGTCGGTCACGAAGTAACCGGAGATGTACCCCTTGTCGAAGCGCATACCCTCGGTGAGCTCGAGTTCGAGGCCGAACGTGTTCGACTCCTCGACGGTGATGACGCCTTCTTTGCCGACCTTGTCCATGGCCTCGGCGATGATGTCACCGACGGTCTGGTCGCCCGCGGAGATCGACGCGGTGGCGGCGATCTGTTCCTTGGACTCGATGTCGACGGACTGCTGCGACAGGCTGTCCGCAACGGAGGCGACGGCGGCTTCGATGCCCCGCTTCAGGGCGATCGGGTTGGCGCCGGCGGCGACGCTGCGCAGCCCTTCCTTGACCAGTGCCTGGGCCAGCACGGTCGCGGTGGTGGTTCCGTCACCGGCTACGTCGTCGGTCTTCTTGGCGACCTCTTTGACCAGCTCGGCGCCGATCTTCTCGTACGGATCCTCGAGCTCGACCTCCTTGGCGACGCTGACGCCGTCGTTGGTGATCGTGGGAGCCCCCCACTTTTTGTCGAGGACGACGTTGCGGCCCTTGGGGCCCAGGGTCACCTTGACGGCGTTGGCGAGGGTGTCCATCCCACGCTCAAGTCCGCGGCGAGCCTCTTCATCGAAAGCGATGGTCTTAGCCATTCGGCTTGTACCCTTCCGGATATCGAGTAACACGTCTGGTTTCTGCCGGGCAAAGAGCGGCCCGCGACGACCCGACCGAGGGCACCCCTGAAGACGCCTCCGGTCCCACCATCCCGGCTGGCACTCACCAGTTGTGAGTGCCAATGACAGGTATAGCACTCAATAGCCGAGAGTGCCAAACCCGGGGTGAAAAAACGGCCCGTCACCTGAGTTGATGACGAGCCGGGTAGACGCCCGAACACGTGATATTCATCGCGCTCACGCGTCGGATTCGGCTGCCAAACCCGAGGCCGTGACGGGCTCGGAACGTCCCCGCGCCCACACATACGTCACGAGAATCACGCCGACCAGCCACACAGCGGGCAACAGCATGACAAGCGACACGATCGCGTTCACGACGATCGTGACGACCGCCAACCCGGCGCCGTACATTCCCGTCGCGAACGCCGCGATGAGAAGTCCGGCGATGAAACTCACGACGCACCCGAAGACGACGACCGCCAGCCACGCCAGAAGCAGCCTCCCCACGGCACCGCCGAAACTCTTGTTGACAAGTTTGAAGGACCGTACATAGGGGTTTTCCCGTTCGAAGGTCGCCACCGGCGCCAACAGGCTGAAACTCACCAGAAAGTACAGTCCCGGAAGCACACACAGCAGCAGGCCGACCGAAATGGTCAGGTACGCCAACACCCCCCACCCCCACAGTGGAAGCCCGCGGCGGAAACCGTACTTGAACGATTCACCGATCGAAACCCGTTGCCCGATCGATTCCTTGACCGCGGCCCACAATGCGGCGGACCACGCGACGGCCGTCAGATAACCGACGATCAACCCCACGAGGAGCGACGGCACAACGTTGGTGACCACCGATATTCCGAGCGTGCCGCTGTCCCAGGTCGCCGTCATGGGCTCGGCGGTGAGCGAATAGGTGCTGCCGAGGACCAGCGACGGAATGAAGACACCCACAAGCATCAGGGCACCGACGGTGCGCCAGCTGCGTTGGAAGACCTCGATGCCGCGTTGCCACCACATGCCTATGTCGCCGCTTGCCAACGGATCGCCCGAGTGCACGGCGCCGCCCACCTGTCCGCCGTACGACGGAGGGCGATGCGGCGGGGCCGCGTGCGAACTCTGCGGCGGATAATGCGGTGTCGGATGATCTTCCGCCGACCGTCCGTGTGGCGGAACCTCCCCGGGCGGGCCGTCCTGGCCACCCGGATGCGGGTCGTCAGGTTCTGGGGGCTGTTGAGGCCCCGGTGGTGGCGTGGTCATATCGGCAACATAGCAACGTGAAAGTTACCGATCGGTCGTTTCGCCAGAACCAACACGACCGTGAAACGCCCACAAAAACGGCGAGGACGAACCCGTGGGTTCATCCTCGCCGCTCGTCCGTCGCGTGCGTTTAACCGCACCGACTTCGCCGGTGTGGATTAAACGATGCGAACGTTCTCAGCCTGGGGGCCCTTCTGGCCCTGTGCGACATCGAACTCGACGCGTTGACCGTCATCCAGCGAACGGTAGCCGTCCGACTGGATTGCCGAGAAGTGGACGAAAACGTCCGCCCCGCCGTCGACGGCGATGAAGCCGAAGCCCTTCTCAGCGTTAAACCATTTGACGGTGCCTTGTGCCATGTATTTCCTTCTTACTTGCTGTGCGTAGCCGGCCCCACGGTCGCAGTGCCGGAAAGATCATCTTGCGATGCCATACAGGTAAGGCACGGCACTGGTCGCGAACGATGACCAACTTCGAGCCTACACGGTGATGAGCACACCCAACCCTGCGGTGACCTGGGGCTCAGGCGTGCCTGCGGGATTGCACGACGGTGAACCGCCCCGACACGTAGTGCGGGTTCGTCAATGCCGCGTTGGCGGCGTTGTTGGCCCCCGATCCGTGGAAGTCGGAGAACGCCGCGGACTGGTTGACGAAAACGCCTCCGGTGAGGTTGCACGACAGGTGAACGGCCACGTCGAGAGCGGTGCGTTCGGCCTTCTCGAGGACGCTCTCGTCGGTGGAGTACACCCCCATCGTCAACGCACCCTGCTCGGCCACGACCTCACCGACCAGGCGGAGACTCTGGTCGGTGTCGGCGGTGGTCACCAGGTAGGTGATCGGACCGAAGCATTCGGTGCCGTACGCCTTCTTCGCGTCACCGGGAACCTTGAGCAGCAGCGGCGTGTGAACCCGGGCGTCCGGGTAGGTCGGGTGATCGAGACGACGCGACGCGAGCACGACCTCGCCGGTTTCGGCGGCCGCGGCGATACGTTCAACACCCTGAGTGGAGGCGATGGCGCCGATGAGCTCGACGGCGCGTTCGGGATCGCCGGTGACCTTCTCCACGGCCTTGGCGATGCCCGCGATCACGTCGTCGGCGGACAGGTGACCGTCCGGTGTGTCGATCCCGCCCTCCGGTATGAAGATCGCCTGCGTCGTCGTACACATCTGGCCGCTGTACAGCCCCAGCGTGAACGCGATGTTGCGGCACAGGCCCTTGAAATCGTCGGTCGAGTCGATGACGATCGTGTTAATGCCGGCCTTTTCCGTGTAAACCTCGGCTTGACGCGCGTTGGCCTCCAGCCAGTCGCCGAACTCACTGGAACCGGTGAAGTCCACGATCCGCACACGCGGGTCGGTGGCCAAAGTCGCCGCGACCTGGTCGCTCGGGTCCTCCACCGCAAGCGTCACCAGATTCGGGTCGAATCCCGCCTCGGACAGCACCTCCTGGGCGTATTTCACGGTCAACGCCAACGGCAGGACGGCGTGCGGGTGCGGTTTGACGATGACCGGGTTACCCGTCACCAGCGATGCGAACAGTCCCGGGTAGGAGTTCCACGTCGGGAACGTGTTGCAGCCGATCACGAGGCCGAGCCCTCGCGGAACAATGTGGAAACGCTTGTTCATGACGAGCGGTTCACCCTTGGCCGGTTTCTCCCACCGCGCCGTGGCCGGAGTGCGCAGTTGCTCGGCGTAGCCGTAGGCGACCGCTTCAAGTCCACGGTCGAGCGCGTGCGGACCGCCCGCTTGGAACGCCATGACGAACGCCTGGCCGGTGGTGGCGTGAACCGCGTTGGCCAGCGTAAAGACATGGGAGTGGATGCGGTCGAGGATCTCCACACACACGGCGGCACGGGTGCCGGGGTCGGCGTCGCGCCAGGACGGCCATGCGGCGCGTGCGGTCTCGATGAGGGTGTCCGGGCTCATTCGCGGGTAGTGAATACCCAGGTCGATCCCGAACGGGCTGACCTCGGTCGCAACGTGGTCGACGATGTCGCCGGTGCTGAGAGCGAATTCCTTGCCCAGCAGTGCCTCGAATTCGGCTTTACCGTCTGCGGCGGCGGTTTCACCGTAGACGCGCGGCGACGGGGATTCGGGGTAGGCGGAGTAGTACTCGCGGGTGGCGATGGCCGCGGTGGCGGCGTCGAGCTTGTCGCGATGCTTTGTGAGCAATGGGTGCGTCATGACTTCATCATGCCGTAGGTACCTCCGCCTTGGCCACATCACCGGGTTCGTCGAGTGGCTCGGTGGGCAGGTGTTTCATCCGCCGCAGCGGCGACAGTGCCACGGGAAGAAACGCCAGGCAGGACAGCACGCCGACGATCCAGAGAGTTCCGCGGGCACCGACGAGTCCACCGAGGACACCCCCGGCCAGCGCACCCAGCGGCATGGTGCCCCAGACAAGAAATCGGACGGTCGCGTTCATGCGGCCCAGCATCGCGTCGGGTGTGAGGGCCTGACGGAAACTGACCTGCGTGATGTTGTAGACCATGACGCCGATCGTCATGACCACCGAGGCGATGCCCGCTGGGATCAGCATCCACGGACTCGTGGCCATGGGGAGCAACAGGCAGAACGGTGTGGTGAACGCGACGGACATCCAGATTGCGGGCCCCTGCCCGACCGAGGCGGCGATCCGCTTGGCAACCGCGGCACCGATGATGCCTCCGACACCGCCGGCCGACATGAACAGGCCGATGACGCCCGGCGACAGTTCCAGCTCACGCGCCAGAAACACGATCGACATGGCGGAGTATGCGGAATGGGTCAGGTTGAACGCGGCCGTGCACATCGCGATCGCTCGCAGCAATCGGTTGCGAAGCACGAACCGTAGTCCGTCACGGATCTCGGCCACCAGACGCGACTCGGGTTTGCGTTGTGGACGGTCTTCGCGGGCGCGAATCCGCCACACCGCCGCCGCCGACGTGGCCATGGCGACGGCGTCGGCGACCAGGACAACGGGTGCGGTGAACCACTGGATCAGGACTCCCGCGAGGCCGGGGCCTCCCAGGTGGCTCACGCCCCGGACCGCCTCGAGTTTCGAATTCGCCTCGACGAGATTCGTTCTGCCCACCAGGTGCGGGAGGTAACTCTGGTAGGCGACGTCGAAGAACACCGTGAACACCCCGACGGCCAGCGCCACGACGTACAACTGCCAGATGGTGAGCACGTCGGCCCACCACGCCAGTGGGATGGTGACGAGGAAGGCGGCACGGGCCAGGTCGGTGACGAGGAGAACGTTGCGGCGACGCATGCGGTCGACCCAGGCGCCGGCCGGCAGCCCGACCAGGAGGAATGCCGCGCCCGCTGCGGCCGACAACAGACCCACTTCAAACTCGGTGGCCGCCAAAGCCAAGACCGCCACCAAGGGGATGGCCAGTGAGGTGATCTGGTGTCCCACCTGACTGACCGATGTGGATATGAACAGGCCCCGAAAGTCGTGGTCGCGCAAGAGTCCGAGGCGATGGGTCGGCGGCATGTTTCATACATTGCCGCAGTGATTGGGAAAAGTCAATCAGCTGGTCGCCCGGTCTTCGACAACCCGTTGCATACACTCGTGCCCATGCAGGACCGCCCCCTCGCCACCGACGCCGAAGCCAAAGCCCTGGCATCGTCACTGCGGATCCGGATTCTGCGCCTGTGCCTGGACGACTCCCGGACCAACAAGCAGATCGCCCAACGCCTGGGCATGAACCCGGCGACCGTGCTTCACCACGTGCGCAAACTCGTCGCCACCGGTTTCCTGGAAGCCGAACCGGAACGCATCGGTCCACACGGTGCCCGCGAAATCCCCTACCGCGCCACCCGCAAGTCCTACCGCACACGCCTCGAGCCCGGGACCCTGTCCATGCCGATGCTGGAAGCGTTCAATGCCGAATTCCCCCGGCAACACCACGAGACGACGTACATGGCCCGCATCGGCGTACGTCTCAGCGACACCGAGTACAGCGAACTACGGAACCGGGTCCGCGCCCTGTTCGACGAATACGCGGACCGTCCCCCCTCGGACGATTCGACCGCCAAACCGTACTCGTTGTTCGCAGCGATCCACCTCGACGAAGGCCGAGCCGAGCCGGACGGCGATTAGCCGACCGACTTTTGGAACGCGGTCATGCACCCGACCGGCGCGAAACCGAGCTGTTCGTTGAGACGCAACATGTGTTCGTTCTCGTTGGCGTTGCCGGTCTCGACCACACGAATCGTCGGGTGAGAGCGCCGCAGGTCACGGTGCAGTTGAATCTTCAACGCCAACCCGAGCCGGTGGCCGCGATGCTCGGGATCCACCAGAGTGATCCCGACACTTGCGACATCGGTGGCGCTCGCGAAAATACGGCCGGTCGAGTAGCCGCCGAATCGTCCGGTCCCGCGATGCCGTGCGATCGTGACAAGTTTGGTGACACCCCAGCCGGATTCCTTGACCTCGGACTCCCGCACCCGCCGAACGTCGTAAGTCGATTCGTCGACTTCGAGGTCACCGTGCGGTATGTCGGAGTTGACCCGCGAGGACAGGGCGGCCACTCCCCCGACCAACTCCTCCGGGGTCGGACAGGTGTAGCTGATCAGCTCGTAATCGGCACACGCCCGCCGCACCGAATCCCACAACGCATCCTCCCGCGCTCGAGCGGCATCCAGGTCGACACGCAAACCGGTCATCGTCAACGCCGGTTCAAAACCGTGAACCTTCGCAAAAGGTCGGCCGGTGTCGGTTATGCCTGTTGTCTCGCCGCACGGGTGGACCGCATCGGTGACGAGTGTGCCGCGACCGTGCTCGCGCGCCAGCTCAACCGCCTTGTCCATCAGCCGCGTGCCGATGCCTCGCCGCCGAAACAGCGGGTGCACCGCCACGCCCGCCTGAGCGATGTGAGTGTTCTCGTTTTTCGGCAGCTGAAGCATGAGAGCACCGACCACGCGGTCGGCATCGACGGCGGCAAACACGGTGAGATCGACCTCGGAGTCGACGGTCGTCAACCGCCGACGCAGAAAGACCGGACAGTTGCGGAAGACGTCCCGGTCGTGGTTCTCGACCACGGAGGCGAAATCGACGAACGCGTCGACGGCCGTGTCATCTGCGGGATCCAAGGCAATGAGGCGCATGGTGTCATGATGACATCATCTTGAGTTCATATCAACTTGGAGAGACGCCATAAACTTGCCCACCGGCGCGCTTCTGACGCCTTTGCGACATCGCTCATGGGCGCGAACAGCCATGCTCGGCCCGCTGCCGGCCCCCATGACCGCCCGTAGCGTCATCGCGCACGGGCCCGATCGGGGCCGCCACAAAACCGCGCCGTCCGCGCAACACAAAACCGCGCCGCCCGGCACCCCCAGAACCGCGCCGCCCGCGCAACACAAAACCGCGCCGTCCGGGCACCCCCAGAACCGCGCCGTCCGGGCACGTTCATGACAAGGCGCAGAACCGCGCCGCCTACGAACTGGGTAGGCAAGCGGGACTGCAACGCAGTCAGGGACGCGCCCGGGCAGCGCGGACGCCTACGAAGTGGGTAGGCAAGGCCGACGAGCAACGCAACGAGGCGGATACCTGGGCAGCACGGAACCACGCCGTCCGGGCACGTTCATGACAAGGCGCAGGACCGCGCCGCCTACGAACTGGGTAGGCAAGCGGGACTGCAACGCAGTCAGGGACGCGCCCGGGCAGCGCGG
>DXGR01000031.1 GCA_019113825.1 Candidatus Stackebrandtia excrementipullorum
CCGCCACCTCACCCGGCCAACCACATGCCCGCACCCGCCGCGGCCGTCGCCGCGGCGGCGACACCGAACATGTTCACCACACCGGCGAACCGCCGGCCTTCTCGTAGCAGAACGACACTCTGAAGACTCGCCGTCGAAAACGTCGTATACCCGCCCAGAAAACCGACACCCACAACCGAACGCACCACTTCGGGCACCGCCGCCCCCACGACCAACCCCAACAACAGCGAACCGGTCACGTTGACGACGATCGTCCCCCACGGCAGACGCCGCGCCCACCGCGACGCCACCACCTCGTCCAACAGCACGCGACACACCGCCCCACATCCGCCCGCCAGCGACAACACCGTCAACTCCCACACTGCCGCCCCCGACGTGACACGGCCCCCGCCGAAACGTTCCCACCCCAGCAGGCCAGCACACCCAGAACGACCGTGGCCACGACGTACCCCACCGCCGCCGACACCGACCCGAACGACACCGTGTGCACGGCCAACGCACTGTAGGTCGTGAAGCCACCGAGCACGCCCGCACCCAACAGCCACCGCAACCGCGATCCGGGCCGCACGCGCTCGAGCACCACCGTCAACAGTCCGAGAAGGAAAGCACCCGCCACGTTGACACACAACGTCGACCACGGCGACTCGACAACCTCACCGACCAGATACCTGCCCGCCGTACCGACCGTCCCCCCGGCGAAAACCAGCAGCATCCGTGACCGCACCACACCCGCCGCCCACCGCAACGGAACACCGAAAACGGACATAAAAGCTCCTACCGTCAAATACAAGGTGGAGACCGCTGTCGAACGACGAAGCCGGACACGGCGTGACGCACAGCCGTGACGCGAACATCCGCCTCAGTGTGACACGCACGAAACCGCCGTCACGTGCCTCACCGGGGGCGAAACACCGTGTCGAATGATCCGCAATCAGGAAACACACCACCTTCGACAGGCATAGCGTCGAACCATGACCCACATCGCATTCGTTACGCTCGAGACACCCGACGCCGAAGCCGCCGAACGTTTCTACACCGACGTCTTCGGCCTCACCGACCACATCCGCGTTGCCGAGTCACACGAACCGACGTCCGGGTTCCGTGGCTTCACCCTGTCCCTGATCGTGGCGCAACCTTCCAACGCCGACCTGTACCTCACCGCCGCCGTCGAAGCGGGCGCGGAACCGTTGAAACCCGCAAAAAAGTCCCTATGGGGTTACGGCGGGGTCGTCCGATCCCCCGACGGAGTCGTCTGGCAGGTCTCCACGTCCCAGAAGAAGGACACCGGCAAACCCTCCCGAGAATACGACGACGTCGTACTCCTCCTCGGCGTCAACGACGTCGCCGACAGCAAACGGTTCTACGTCGAACACGGCCTCGAAGTCGCCAAAAGCTACGGCCGCAAATACGCCGAGTTCACCTCACCGGCCGAAGCCGTGAAACTCGCCCTCAACAACCGACGCACACTGGCCAAAGTGGCTGGTGTGCCGGCCGAAGGGTCCGGCTCCCACCGCCTCACCATCGGCACCGACACCGAATCATTCATCGACCCCGACGGATTTCACTGGAAGGCCGAAACCCAACGTATCCACTGACACCCCAAACAACGGATGATATGTCTATTGTCGAACTTTACCATCCAAAAGGGAGCGCACTACCATGAACACCACGCCCAAGAACGACGGCTTCTCCGATCGGGAACGCACCGCCATGAAGGAACGCGCGGCGGAACTCAAAGCCGACGGCAAAACCCGCCGCGGCGCGGCTAAGGCCGCCGCCGATGAGAAAAAGGTCCGCGAAACCATCGCGAAAATGGACCCCGACGACCGGGCACTGGCCGAACGTATCCACACCGTCGTCACCCGGGTCGCGCCACAACTGGCACCCAAAGTCTGGTACGGGCAACCCGCCTACGCCATCGACGGCACAGTCGTGTGCTTTTTCCGCAGCGGAAAGAAAGACAGGGAACGCTACAGCATCTTCGGATTCACGCAGGAAGCCGCTCTCGACGACGACAGCGGGGCATGGGCGACCTCGTTCGCCTTGACACACCTCAGTTCCGCCGCAGAACAACGCCTCACGAAACTGATCGAACAAGCCGTGACCTGAACCGCTTGCCTTCAATGTCGCGCAGCGCCACCGTCCTACTCGGGTACGATTTCCTCGGAACTCTCAACCGAGTTCGCGGACGAGGGAGCAGTACCCGCACCACGACAAGACTGCCGCGAAAGGGGCACGGTTCGTCATGGCGTGGACGGTCCTCATCTTCTCCGGCATGCTGGAAGCCGTATGGGCCGCAGCACTGTCGGAATCAAACGGGTTCAAAAAACCCAAACCCACCATCCTCTTCTTTACCTCCGTCACCGTCAGCATGGCCGGTCTCGCCTGGGCCATGACCGACCTGCCCACCGGCACCGCCTACGCGGTCTGGGTCGGCATCGGAGCATCTCTGACCGTGCTGTGGGGTTTCATCACCAAACAGGAACGACCCACCATCGCTCGCGTCCTACTTCTGCTTCTTCTGGTCGGGTCCGTCATCGGCCTGAAAGCGGTGAGCTGACCATGGCATGGATCATCCTCGTCGGCAGCGCCGTCTTCGAAGCCGTCTGGGCCACCGCCCTCGGCATGTCCGACGGGCTCAGCAACCCGCTCCCCACCGTCGTCTTCTTTATCGCGCTGGTCATCAGCATGGCCGGACTCGGGTGGGCCGTAAAACACATTCCCATCGGCACGGCCTACGCGGTCTGGACCGGTATCGGAGCCGCGCTGACCGTGATCTACGCGATCAGCACCGGCGCCGAAGCCGCCACGGTCGGCAAAATCGTGTTCATCTCCGGGATCATCGCCGCCGTCGTCGGCCTCAAACTCGTCCCCGACGGCAAAAGCGCCGAACGCACCGACCGGGCCGAACGGTGACGGTTCACTCGTCCCAGCGCAGAACACCCTGACGGAACCCCACGGCGACGGCCGCAGCCCGGTCCTTCACACCGAGCTTCCCGTAAATGTGCACCAAATGCGTCTTCACGGTCGCCTCGCTGATGTGTAGACGCTTGGCCGTCTCACGGTTCGAGGCGCCGTCGGCAACCAACCGCAACACCTCGACCTCACGGTCACTCAACGTTTCCCGTGGGGTCCGAACCTGTCGCATGAGCCGGTTGGCGACAGCGGGAGACAACACCGCCTCCCCGGCGGCAGCCGCCCGGACCGCCCGGACAAGCTCGTCACGCTCGGTGTCCTTCAACAGGTAACCCGTCGCACCGGCCTCGATCGCGGGCCGAACATCCTGATCGGTATCGAACGTGGTCAACACCAGTACCTTCACCGGCACACTCGACCGCGACAGTTCCCGGATCGCGTCGACACCGCCCATCACCGGCATACGCAGGTCCATGAGGACCACGTCCGGTTTCAGAGCCTTCGCCAGAGACACCGCCTCGGCACCGTCACCGGCCTCACCGACGACGTGGAAACCCGGCTCCGACGCGAAAACGCCGTGAAAACCGTCGCGAACGATCGGATGATCGTCGGCGATGAGAACACGGATCACCGGATCACTCACGCATCCTCCCGACGTTCCAACGCCGGGACGGTCGCCGAGATCGCCGTCCCGTCGCCCGGCGCCGACTCCACCGCGAAAACCCCGCCTATGCGCTCCACCCGTCGCCGCATCGACGCCAACCCGAACCCGCCGGTATCGGCGGCATGTTGCGCGTCGAAGCCGCGACCGCCGTCCACCACATCCAACACCACCACATCCTCCATATACGACAAGGTGATGTCCACCCTGTCCGCGTCCGCGTGTTTCGCCGCGTTGGCCAGACACTCCTGAGCGATCCGCAACACGGTCCCCTCGACCGTCGAATGCAACGGCCGGACCGTCCCGGTCACCGTTACCGTCGTCGGTGTCCCGTTCAACCCCGACCATTCGTCACCGACATCCGTCAACGCCTGCGGTAGCGACGCCTCCTCCAACTGCACCGGGCCCACAGCGTGAACCGTCCGCCGAGCCTCGGCCAAACCGTCCCGCGCCAACCGCAACGCCTTATCAACCCGCGACCGCCAACCCGGGTCGGCACCGGCGGCGTTGAGCTGAGCGATGATTCCCGTCAGGCTCTGAGCCAGCGTGTCGTGAATCTCGGCGGCGACCCGCTGACGCTCGTCCAACACCCCCGCCTCCCGAGCCTGCACCAGCAGCTGCGCGTGAAGCCCCGCGTTCTCGGCCAACGCCGCCTCCAAACGCTCAACCGTCCGGTTACGTTCGGCGCTGCGCTCGGCGGTGACATCCCCGACGAAACTGAACAACACCACCAACACGGTGATCGCGGCGGTGAACAGACCCGCCGTCACCAGCTCGGCGGCGTTACCGGGCACACCCGTATAGCCGGCCACACTGAGCACCGCCGTCGCCGCGACACCCACGAAACGCCACGGCCCCTGCAGAAGCCGCCACGAACACAGATAACCGCTGAACCCGAAGAACACGGTGAACCACACCGCGTACGACCCCAGTACCGTCACGAACCCGAGCAGGACCGCAACGTACCCCGTCTTCCACACCAGGTCGGGGATGCGAACCGACGGCGAATCCTCCGCAAACCACAGCCACGCGGCCGCCGCCGCCGACAGGCCCACCACCGCCGCCTGATCGCCCGGGCCCGGCGACTCGGTGAGCCAGAACAGGCCCACCGAAATCGCCAGCAGCGCATAAGGCGCCGACCGCATCAGCACCTGAAGGCGCCGCTCCCAACGATCCAGTCGGGTCATTCTCACTCCCACCGGAAACAGCGTGCCGCGACCGCGCTGATGATCAATGCGTAACCGGCCAACAGGGCCAACGAAAACAGGTCGGGAGTACCGCCTGCCCAGGCATCCTGGATTCCCGCCCGAAAGGCGCCCAGCGGCGTGTACTCCCCGACGGCGGCCACGCTAGCAGGCATGTGGTCGGCAGACTGAATGAGACCCGCCATAAACGCCATCGGGAAAAACAACAACACACCGATCCCGTTGGCGGCCCGACCATTCGGAGCCAATGCGGCAATGAGCAGACCGATCGACAACGTTGCCGAGGCACCCAACACGAACACCAAGACAACCGACCACACCGACGGCGGCAAATTCACACCCAGGACACCCGCAGCCACACTCAACTGCAGACCCGCCGAGACAAACAGCAGCACCACCTGCAACAACAACTGCACCGCCAACAACCGGCCCGGCCGAACCGGAGTCGTCGACATACGGCGCAAAATCCCACGTTCCCGGTAGGACGCCAACGTCGTCGGCAACAAATACAGGCCGATCAGGCCCACCGCCAACGTCAACGAAATCGGCACCAACGCCGTATCGCCCGCACCGACCGACGTACCGAAAACGCCCAAAATAAACAACGGAAGCACAATGCTGACGATCGACCCCGGCTCCCGAAGCAACAGCTTGGTTTCCACGGCGGTCAACTTCGTAAATACGTTCACGATCTCTCCTAACGAGGGTTTTCAGTGGTCGAACGGGCGACCGGTGATAGCGATGAACGCGTCCTCAAGGGAACGCCGGTCGATGCGCAAATCCGTGACGAGCACCCGGTGAGCCGCCAACGTCGCCGTCACCGCGGACGCGAACTCGCCGTGACCGGTGACGCTCACGCGGTCGCCGTCACGGACGACCTCGGAGACACCGGCGACGCCCGCGACCAGGTCCATAGGGTCGGCGGCACCCGCCGGGAGGGTGAAACGCATCCGAGCGGCACCCACCGACCGTTGAACCAGACCGGCCGGAGTATCGAGGGCCGCGACGACACCACGGTCGATCACGGCGACCCGGTCGCACAGTTCCTCGACCTCGTCCATGTGATGGCTCACCAGGATCGTGGTGACCCCGCTGTCACGGATCCGTTTGATCAGCGCCCACGTGTTGCGTCGAGCCTGAGGGTCGAGCCCGGTCGTGAGCTCGTCGAGGAACGCGACCTTCGGATCTCCTACCAGCGCCAAAGCGATGAACAGGCGCTGTTTCTGCCCACCCGACAACGTCCCGAAGCGGGCGTTGCATTGCTCGGTGAGCCCCCACTCGTCCAGCAGTTGACGCCAGTCACGCGGTGCCGCATAGAACGAGGCGTACAGGTCGAGAGCCTCCCAGACCTTGAGCGCGTCGGGAAGCTGAGACTGTTGCAGCTGGACACCGATCTGTTCGCGCAGGGCGGCCCCGTCGCGCAACGGGTCGTGCCCGAGAACACGGATCGTGCCCGAATCGGGGCGACGCAGCCCCTCGATGGACTCCACCGTGGTGGTTTTACCGGCGCCGTTAGGGCCGAGGATCCCGAACACCTCGCCTTCGTCGACGGAGAACGAGACGCCGTCCAGAACGGTACGTCCGGAGTATGTTTTGCGCAGATCGCGCACTTCGATGACCGACATGCGAAAAGCATCCCCGGGAAACGGCGCACCCGAATCACCTCGCTGGCGACGATCTCGGCATCGATGGCGGGATCAAAAAATCCATCGATCGGTTGATGCGAACACCGGTGTGACACGGTGACGTGCACCGGCGGCCTCGTCACCATGTTGACGGGCAACCGACCTCGTGCCCGACCGGCGTGCGAACCTCCGGACTCAGCGGATCGGCCTCGCGCTGTCCCCACATGGGACACGTTCGGCTCGGGTCGCCTTTGGTGCCCGTGGTCAGTCCACTTTCATCGAATCGCTCGTCCCTTGCCCGGCCGCCGTCGGGCTCCCCACGGCGGCACAACCTGACACTCGAGAAAAGACATATGCACAGACGACCACCGTCCCGGTTCGACGGACGAAACCACGACCGACTCATTTCGTCGACCACCGACCATTACGTTCCCAGGACAGCCCGATCCGAGTTGTCCGGTTCCCACGAAGAAGAATTCCTGTACGCCCCGGCATGGAAGAGCGGGACTCGGTGAGGGCAACGTCGACGACTCGGCTCCGCTATGAGGTGAACAAGATGCGTAGGACCGTTCTGGCGGACGGGATTGCCGTCGTGCGGAACATGCCGACGAGGCCGGACCGTGACAGCAGGCCCGGATGCACGTAATGCAGCAGGCGCCGATCAGCAGCGGGCGGTCCATGAACCACGGTTGGGTAGGCGTTCTGCCTGGTGCTCATGCTCAAGGTACCGGCTGAGCTCGGTGACTCCGGTGAGCGGAGTCAGGGCTTCTCCTCTTTCGTCAGCGAGGGTTCCTCCGGTGACCGATCAAACCCCGCTGCCCCTGATCACTCCGGAGC
>DXGR01000005.1 GCA_019113825.1 Candidatus Stackebrandtia excrementipullorum
CAACATGCTCAACCCGTTGTCGGGACCGTTTTGGCACCGCGCCGGGTATCGTCCGTTGTGGACCACCTGGTGCCGACCTCTGTGATGCGTGACACGAGCAGCCGGTGGCCGTACGACACGAGGCCGAATCCTCCGCGCGGTCTGCGCGACCCGGGGCCGACACGGTTGGCCGCGTACGACCTGTGAGTCCAGGCCCCGGCGGGCTCGAGGCCTGGCCGGTCGCGACGCGGCCGACCAGGTTGGACCGGATCTAGCTCAACGCGTCGGCGGCGGCGGGGTCGCAGTCCCGCAGGAACTCTGCGCACCTGGCGGCCTCACTGGATTCGCCGATGGCGTCGGCGGCGATGCTGAGGCGGTACAGCGCCTTCAGGAAACCGCGGTTGGGCTTGTGCGACCACGGGACCGGTCCGTGACCACGCCAGCCGCTTCCCCGCAACTGGTCGAGCCCGCGGTGATATCCGGTGCGCGCGTAGGCGTATGCGGCAAGGTCGTCACCGTTTTCGGCTGCTGCGGCCGACAGCTTCGCCCAGGCGTTGCAGAACGTGGGGAACTTGCGAGCCGTTTCTGCCGGGCCGTGCTCCTCCAGATACGCCATCTGGTCGGCGTCGTCGGGCAGCAGAGTCGGCTCAGGCTCGGGCAGCAGGTTTTGGTTGAGCATGGTCATCTCCTTGGCCAGGCGTTCACATGGGTCGGTCGGTGTGCCGGTCGTATATGCCAGCCCAGAGTAGAAGGCCACGCGACACATCGTGCGTCCACCCGCCGAGGAAACCGATCCGGGTCGTCCTCGTCACAGCGGCATGTAGCGCTCACCGTTGACGTCGAAGGCGATTCCGGTGACGTACGAGGCGTCCTGCGAAGCGAGGAACTACATGGGCGCCATAGGTTCCGGAGGCCGGCGTAGGGCCACGGCGTCGATGAGTCCGGCGCGTTCGTCGTCGGTCGGCGGTCCAACGCGGGGTGTGAGAACCGGTCCCTCGCCGCGGCACGCCGACGGATCAGCCAGCCGGCGGCGGCTTTCGCCGTCGCGTAAAAAACCCCGATGACCGGCCGCGGCGCGGATGGCCGCCGATCAAGGAGCGCGTGATGATGCGACCGGTCGGCTCCCGATGCAACAGCGCCTTCCGCGTTGACGACCCCCGATGCCGGACGGTGCGATGTCGGTCGGGTCGCGTGAGGCCCATCGGGTTGGTGAACGTGCCCGGAACGTCGAGTCGTCCCATGCGGTCGACCGCGGCGGTCATCGCCTTTCGTGCCCATGCCGGGCCGGTCACGTCGACATCGACGTCGGCCAGCACAGGTCGGGCTCGGCGGCCTGTGCCCCCTGGGTGGCAGGTGCCCGATGGGCACGACGACGGTTTGGGCGCGCTGAGTGGCTTCGCCGCAGCGGGCGTCAACGGCGTGGACGGCTCGTGCGGCCAGGTGACGTGGTCGCGAAAACCCCGTCTACGGGCGGTCGTTTCAGACGCCGCATGCAGAACACATCCTGCAGGCGTTGCTTCCCGAAGCCCCGGATGTCGCCGTCGGTGCGGTCGGGGCGTTTTCCTCGGCCGCTATGCCCCTCATCCTGACGGGTCGGTTTGGGCGGGTGCGTCTGTTCGACCCTGCTTGGACGCTTCACACCGCCGCCGTCCGGTCGCAAGGACCGAGAAGCGGCGGCCGAAGAACGCGTCGACGTGTTCGTACGGTCTCGAGGCGAAGCGGTGGACGCAGGTCAGCCGAAAATGTCGAAGAGAGCCCCGGTCCGCCACACGACGGCCGCCGCGAACAACGCGACGGTGGCGATGAAGGCGCTGGCGTGGATGAGATTGCGGCTTTCGCGTGGTGCTGCGGACAACGCCCAACCCAGCGCCAGCCCGGTGACGAGGCCGCCCAGGTGGCCGGTGATGCTGATGTTGGGCACCATGAACGTGATCACCAGGTTCAGGCCCAGGAGGACGTAGATGCCGGAGTTGTCGCGCGAGAGCTTGCGGTTGATCAGCAGAACCGCGCCGAACAGGCCGAAGATCGACCCGGAGGCGCCGGCGGAGAAGCCCGTCGGGGAGGCGAACAGGTAGGTCGCGACGTTGCCGCCGAGCCCGCAGATCAGGTAGAGCGTGAGGAACCGCGCCGGGCCGAGGTCGCGTTCCAGGTAGCGGCCGAAAATCCACAGTACGTACATGTTGAACGCCAGGTGGATGATCCCGTAGTGCAGGAACATCCCGGTGATCAACCGGTGGTATTCGCCGTTGGCGATCCCGAACGGGATCCAACCGCCGCCGACCAGCTCCGCGTACGGGCCCGGATAAACCGAGCCGTAAATGTGTAGTTCGCTGGGCGAGCCCATGATGACGTCGACGACGGCGCCCCCGAACGCGCCGGTCATGACCAGGCCCGCCAGGAACACCGCGACGTTGATGCCGATCAGGACTTTGGTGACCATGCCGGCGTGGCCGCGCATCGTCCCGCCGAGCGCGGTCCGTGTCTGACGGATCGACTTGCGGCCCTCGGCGACGCAATCGGGGCACTGAAAGCCCACGGCCGCCTGGTTCATACAATTTGGACAGATCGGCCGGTCACAGCGCACGCACTTAACGTAGGTTTCGGTCCGTGGGTGCCGGTAGCAGACCGGCGCGACCTGTTCGTCTGTCATTACCGGGTAATCGTAACGCGTTCAATACGGATTTCTTCCAGCGGTTTGTCGCTGCGATCGGTTGCGGCCGAACCGATGGCGTCGACCACCTTCTGCGAAGCGGCGTCACGGACCTCACCGAAGACGGTGTGGCGACGGGTCAGGTGCGGTTGCGGGCTCACCGTGATGAAGAACTGCGAACCGTTGGTGCCCGGTCCGGCGTTGGCCATGCCCAGGATGTAGGGCTTGTTGAACGCCAGATCGGTGTGGAACTCGTCGTCGAACTGGTAGCCGGGGCCCCCACGGCCGGTACCGGTCCGGTCACCGGTCTGAATCATGAAGCCTTCGATGATCCGGTGGAAGATGACGCCGTCGTAGTACGGTCCGCTGCCGGGCTTGTTGGTAGCGGGGTCGACGTAGTCGCGCGTTCCCTCGGCCAGCTCGACGAAGTTTCGCACCGTTTTGGGCGTGTGGTTGTCGAACAGCTCGATGACGATGTCGCCTTGGTTGGTGTGCAAGGTAGCCGTTGTCATGACGCCCATGGTGCCATGCCCGGTCACGACCGACCGCACCTGTCGGGGTTCGGGGGTCTGCCGAGAATTGTGATAACTCCGCTGAACCGTTGGTTTGCGATGCAGGATGTGGGGGTAGTCAAACCACGGGAGGTGAATCAACGTGATCTTGCTGAATCGTCGTACGTCAAAGGGCCGTGCCCAGCGGATTCGTGGAGAACTCGCTGAAGGTTTCGGTCATATAAGGTCCGCTACCGGACAGGCTGCAACCGGTGCGGCAGAACGAATAGCTCCACGGATTGACAATGCGTTGACGGTAGTGGGCTTGAGGAAAAAACCACGTGCGCGTTGGCCTTGGGTGACCGGCGCCGTCGTCGCCGGGGCGGCTGCGGGAGTCGCGGGAATGATGCTGATGCGTCGTAACCGCGAATCGGTCGACGACCTCTTTGTCGACGACCCCCGTGCCGAGGGAATCGGCTACCCGGAAACGAATATGTCCGACCGCAACGAAGAGCTCGCCAAGACGCCCAAGTAGTAAGTAGGGCTTGGGGCGGTCGTGAAGACGTTGCCCGGTGCAGTGGCTTCGGCCGGTGCACCGGGCCGTTCTTGTGTTGAGACCGGGTGCGAACGTAAACGTGGCGCCGGGGGCACGCTCGCTGCGGGGGGGAGTCAGCGAGTGCGCCACCCGACGCCACATGGGGGGCGGGGGTAAAGCCTCCGTCGACGCGATAACGCGTCGCATGTCTGTGATTCTTATCGGTACACAGCGAGGTTGCAAACCCTTCGTGCTGGCGGTTGTCCGCCATGGCGTAACTACGCCAGGGTAACCAGGTCGGAGCGTGACGGTCCGACAACCTACTGTCGACAATGGTTACGGTGTGATCACAGACTTGCAACGAATAATCGGCAAGCCTCGATTGCGGCGGCCAACCGGCGCACGCCCTCGTCGACGCGGTCGGTGGGCACGGCCGAGTAGGCCAACCGGAGGCTGTGTTCGCCGCCTTCCAGAACGAAATCCGTTCCCTTGACGACCTGAACGCCGTGCTCTGCCGCTACCGGAAGCAGCTTGTGGACGTCCACGTCGGGCCCCAGATCGACCCACAGGAAATACCCACCGTCGGGAACCGTGAACGTCGACTGTGGCAGGTGTTTGGTCAGCGCCGTACCCAGCGCGTCCGCACGCTCCTCCAGCGCCTGGCGCACTGTGACGATGGACGCCTCCAACGAGCCCGACACGGCGTACTGGTAAATCGTGGCCTGGGCGAGCATGTTCGGCGCTATGTAGGTGTTGGTGGCCATCGAGGCGATCTTGCCGATCAGCTTCGTGGGGCCGACCAGGTAACCCGTCCGCAGACCCGGCGCCACCGTTTTCGAGAACGATGAGGCGAAGACGACCGACTCGTTCGTGTCCATCGACAGCATCGTCGGCAGGTTGTCTCCCCGGAACCGGATGTCCAGGTAGGGGTCGTCCTCGAATATCGTGAAACCGTACCGAGCGGCCAACTCCATGAGACGCTTGCGCTTCTCGAGCGACAGCGTGACACCGGCGGGGTTCTGGAAGTTCGGGATGATGTGCGCGAGTTTCGGGCGCAGACCGCCCTCCAGCGCCTTCTCGACCGCGGCAACGTCGAGGCCGTCGGAATCCAAACCGAAAGCGTGAAGATCGCCGCGACGGTTGCGCAGCCCCAGCAGGGTCCGGTCGTAGGTGGGACGCTCCACTATCACCGGAGTGTCCGGTTCCACGAGCGCGTCGAACAGGAACGCGTCGGCCTGCATCGAACCGTTCGTGACGAGAACCTGATCGACCGCGACACCGTGCTTGTCAGCGATCCACTTCCGCAGGGGCGGGTAACCGACCGAGGTTCCGTAGCCGGCGATACGGGCGGGGTCCTTGTCGAACGCGGCCACTGCGGCCGCCTTCAGCCCTTCGATGTCGACGATGTCCAGGCTTGGAGCTCCACGGGCGAACGAGATCACATCTGCTGACATGTCATGAATGGTAGAGCGTTGAGATCAACTTGTTATCGGTGCGCACGGTGGGCGTGGGATAGGACATGCCGATGAGACGAAAACGGCCCGGAATCGGTGGTCAACCGGTTCCGGGCCGTCTCATCGTCGAAGTCCTACAGGTACTGCCCGTGGCCCGACTCGTCGTCCTCGTTGCGGGCCGCGAGCATCTGCTGAACGCCGGCCGGTATCTGTCCCCCGGGCGGGAGCGCCGGGACACCACCGCGACGCATCTGCTCCAGCTGCATACGTGCGGCCATCTGCTGCGCCATCAGAGCCGCTTGAATTCCGTGAAACAGCCCCTCCAGCCAGCCGACCAGTTGCGCCTGCGCGATCCGCAACTCCGATTCCGACGGCGGTTCCTCGCTGTCGAACGGCAGGGAGAGACGCTTCAGCTCCTCCTGGAGCTCGGGCGCCAGACCGTCCTCGAGTTCACTGATCGATCGGGCGTGAATCTCACGCAACCGCGACCGGCCGGCCTCATCCAAAGGCGCGGCGCGGACCTCCTCCAACAACTGTTTGATCATGCTTCCGACCCGCATCACCTTGGCCGGTTGCTCCACAAGTTTCGCCGGGTCGCCCGATTCACCGGTCTCGGGATCGACCTCCATGGTGCCCACCGGTTTGCCGTCGGGTCCCATGACCAGGACGGTCGCCGACTGCTCCTCGTTGTCGGTTTCCTCGTCGGTGGTTTCGGTTTCTTCCTCGGCTTTTTCGGTGTGCTCGTTAGTCATCCGTCGTCCCCACGATGTTGATCGTTTTGGCTCGTACATCGAGCCTAACGCCGTATCGCGGCGGCCGCGCGGTCGGCGGTGGCCGAGGTGCGTTCAGGCACGGAAGCGGTGGAAGTCCGGTGGCCGTTTATCGGCGAAGGCGTTCGCCGCCGAACAAGTTCACGGCCGTTGAAAGGCCGGGTGAGAGATGGCGGGCAGGTGGTCGGCGAATCGTCAACGACGCCTGGCCGCTTAAAGCAACCACCGGCGGTCATCCGCCGTTTGTCGGCTCCCGATGCCGCCCGGCGAGATCGGCCGTTGGCTTTTCCGGCGAGGTTCCTGTCGAGGGTTTCAACAACCGTGGGGTGTTCGGGAGTGACGGTTGATGTCGTCGGCCGTTCCGTGCCGGCGCCGTCAACTCGAGTTTGGTCGTGACCTCGTTGCCGAGGGCCCGATCGAGCATTGTCGTCGCGTCGATCGGCTCTCAGCGAAACGACGGTTGCCGGGCACGTTTTCCACCCATCCCTCTGCCGGGTGGGCCGAACCGAAACCGGTGCGAAGCGATCGGGGGACGTCCCGGATCATCCGGCGAATCCGCTCGATTTCGAACCTGCCTCATTCGTGTCGCCGTAGCCGACGGTCTAGCGTGCGTTCCTTGAGGCCCTACCGAGGTGGGACGCTTTCTTGCCGGCGCGGGTGAGAAACGACGGTCCCGACCGTCGGATCGGATCAGGCTCTCTTTAACGCCCGGACGAGTTCGCCGATCGAGCGTCCCCTGACGGGGTTGGTCCCGTCCCGGACGCCTGGTCGTGACGTTGTGTGATCGGCGGGTCAATGCCGTATGTCGGCAGGCTCTCCAGGGATTTGCAGCGGCTTTTCGGTCTCCCGTCGGCGTTCCGAGACGAGCACGGTGCCGTTCACGGGGCGTACTCTTCGCACATGAGCGACCCTCGTGAAGTACTTACCCGGGCCGCCCCGAGTGGGGAGATCGTGCCCTACGGGCCGCACCCCGACCAGGTGCTCGAAATGTTCGAGCCGAGCCGGGAGACCGGCCGCACCATCGTGTTCGTGCACGGCGGTTTCTGGCGGCAGGCCTACGACCGGTCCCATGTGCGACCACTGTGTAACGACCTGGCCGATCGGGGGCATCGGGTCGTTTCGGTCGAATACCGTCGCACGGGAGGCGACGGAGGTTGGCCCGCCACGTTCGAGGACGTTGGCGCGGCGTTGGCGCACGTCACAGCCGACATCGACACCCCGGTCATCCTGGCTGGGCACTCCGCCGGTGGGCAGCTTTGTCTGTACGCGGCCGTCGACTCGACCACCGTGGCCGCCGTCGTCGCCTTGGCCCCCGTATCCGACCTGACCCGTGCGTACTCCGAACGGCTCGACGGTGATGCCGTGGCCGCGGTCATGGGCGGTGATCCGCACAGTCACGCAGACCGTTATGCGGCAGTCGACCCCATGCTTCGCCCACCCCGTGTTCCGGTCACCGTCCTGCACGGCGACCGGGACCGGCAGGTGCCCGTCGAATATTCGCGTTCCTACGCCGACGCCCACGACGCGAACCTGGTTGAATTGGCGGGTGCGGGCCATTTCGAGCTCATCGACCCTCGATCGAGAGCATGGCAGTGGGTGTACCATGCGATGCGGCGTGAAAGGTAGTCAAACCGGGCGCATCGGGACACCTCTCACACATAGAATCCACGACAGCCGACACGTCAGCGGATGAGGAGAGGCGGTGATCGCCCCTATGAGACGAACAACATCGCGACGAAGTAGTAAAGGCGAGCCCCCGAGTCCCGTGCCGCCGGCGGTGCGGTCCCGGCTCGGCTGACATCTCCTGCACCACCGGTGGTCTTTCCATAGGTCCTTAGTGAACCGAATCTGGTGAAAGACGCTGCCATGTCCGATTTTCGTAACCTGGCCAAGCGTGCGTTCCGCATGCCCATGTCACGTCGCAACCCCGAACCTCCAACGGTGCGGTCGGAACCACCGACTCCGACCGGCCAGAAAAGCCTTATCGACTCCGCGCTGTACCGAGACGGTCGGCGCGTGCACACACCGGAATCGTTGGCCGAGACATATCGGATGGCTCGAGCCGACCCGGCCACCATGGCCTGGATCGGTCTACGAAAGCCCTCGGAGGCCGAACTTGTCTCCTTGGCCGCCGAGTTCGACCTGCACGAACTGGCCCTCGAGGACGCCATGGAGGCGCACCAGCGGGCCAAACTGGAACGATACGGCGAAACACTGTTCGTGGTGCTGCGGGCGGCCCGGTACAACGACGCTTCGGAAAGCGTCGACTTCAGCGAACTGCACATCTTCGTCGGCCCGGGATTCGTCCTGACCGTCCGGCACGGACGCGCCCCCGACCTGTCCGCCGTTCGCCAACGCATGGAGTCCGAACCCGAGCTGCTCGCTCGAGGCCACGAAGCCGTGCTCTATGCGATCTTCGACGCCGTCGTCGACGGTTACGCGCCCGTCGTGGCGGGCCTTCGAAACGACATCGACGAGATAGAGACCGAGGTTTTCGGCGGTGACCCGGCGGTGTCACGGCGGATCTACGAACTGTCGCGCGAGGTCGTGCAGTTCGAACGCGCGGTACGTCCCCTCGCCGGCATGCTCAAGGCGCTCGCCGCAGGATGGGAGAAGTACGACGTCGACCCCGAACTGCGCCGCTACCTGCGCGACGTGGCCGATCACGCCGCCGTGGTCATGGAACAGGTCGACACCTTTCGGCACGCTCTGGCCGACATGCTGACCGTCAACGCCACCCTGGTCGCGCAGCAACAGAACGCCGAGATGCAGGCGATGACGCAGGCCAGTCTCGAGCAGAACGAGGAGATAAAGCGCATCTCCTCGTGGGCGGCGATCCTGTTTGCGCCCACGCTGATCGGGACGGTCTACGGCATGAACTTCGACATTCCCGAACTGAAGCTCGCTTTCGGGTACCCGATGGCTCTGGCCATGATGGTCACGACATGCGTCGGTTTGTATCTGGTGTTCAAGAGACGCAACTGGTTGTGACGGCCGCTCACGAAGCCTCGTCGGTCGGGTGAATCGCCGACGAACAGACCGGCCCGGCTGCGAGCTCCGCACAGCGGTTTCGCAGCCGGGCCGGTCGTACGTCAGTACCCGGGGTCCCCGGGAAGCAGGATGGTCGCCGAGCCGTCGTCGGTGAAGTTGATACGCGGCAGCACCGGCGCCAAGTCCCGTTCGCCTGCGGTCGACAACACACTGTCGACGGTTAGATGTCCGGCCAGTTCCCGAAGCGCGACGGTCGTCGGCGGCAGCATGTTCGCCGTCAAGTCGCGCAACGCCTCCTTCGGGGACAGCCAGCCGGCCCAGTCGGCTTCGCCACTGATGTCCATCGGTATTGCGTCGTCCGGCTGCCTGGCCACGTAAAACCACGTGTCGTACCTGCGGGGCTCGAACTCCGGAGTCACCCAGCGGCTCCACGCATGAAGCTCACGCAGTTTCAGCCCGGTCTCCTCGCGTACCTCCCGAAGCGCCGCCGATTGGACGTCGATGTCGGACGGGTCCATACCTCCACCTGGGAAAGCGTAGAGGCCACCCGCGAAGGCCATGGACGTTTTGCGGCGGATCAGATATACCTCGATTCCTCCGCAAGTGCCCGCGATGTGAGGTAGGTCCCGCAGCACCATGACCGTCGCCGCTCGGCGCGCCTCGGCCGGTTGCTCCCCGTCCGCGTAGAAACGCCTGGCCCGTTCGATGAACGCCCGGGGAAGTTTTCGGCTTGTCGCATCAATCAACATGTATCACCACCGCCATACCCTGCCCGACGCCGATGCAGGCGGCGGCAACCCCGTATCCCCCGCCACGCCGACGCAACTGATCACACAGGTCCATGATGATACGTGGTGCCGACGCTCCAAGTGGGTGACCGTACGCGATTGCTCCGCCCTGCCGGTTGACCGATTCCGGCGTGATCTCGGGGAGGTTCCGCAGGCAGGACAGGACCATAGCGGCGAACGCCTCGTTGATCTCCCACACCGCGATGTCGGCGAAGTCGAGAGCGGCGCGTTTCAACACGGCCCTGATCGCGTCGACCGGGCCCAGGGAGAATCGTTCGGGCGCCACACCGACCGTCGCAGACGCGACGATCCGACCCATGGACCGTGGTTTCGGTTCCGAGGACACCAGAATCGCGGCGGCACCGTCGTTGACCGGCGACGCGTTCCCCGCGGTCACGGCCCCGTCCGGTGTAAACGCCGACCGCAGCCCCGACAGCGTTTCGACGCTTGTTCCGGGACGGATGCTTTCGTCCTTGACGCAACCGTCGACGGGCATGACCCGATCGGCGAAGCGACCCGAACGCCACGCATCCTCGGCCAGCTCATGACTGCGAACGGCCCATTCGTCCTGTTCGCCACGGCCGATACCGAGCTCTTCGGCGACGGACTGCGCGCATTCACCGAGGGACTTGACCCAGGCGGGTTCCATACGCGGGTTGACCATGCGCCACCCCACCTGCGTGGGCAGAAGATCGACCGAACGCGGAAAGGCCTTGTCCGGTCGCGGCATGACGAAGGGCGCGCGGCTCATGGACTCGACGCCGCCCGCGAGGACGAGACGAGCGTCGCCGGAGGTCACGAGCCGTCCCGCCGATACCACGGCCTCGGCGCCCGAGGCGCACAGCCGGTTGACGGTGACACCGGGAACGGTGACCGGTAGGCCCGCCAACAGCGCCGCCATGCGCGCCACGTTGCGGTTGTCCTCGCCCGCGCCGTTGGTGTCGCCGAGGATCACGTCGGCGATATCGGCCGGGTCGAGCCACGGGTTGCGTTCGAGTAGGCGGGTGATGGGCAGAGCGGCGAGATCGTCGGTACGGATGTGTGACAGTCCGCCGGCGTGTTTTCCGAAAGGGGTGCGTACTGCGTCGATGAGGTAGGCGTCCACCTACCGGACGATACCGGCAGCTTCAACCCGGAAGAAGATGCAGGAAGCCGCCTTCGAACCTTGTCGAGTGCCTGACGCCTTGTTGGAGTGGAGAGGCCTGTGCGCACCGAACACCGGGCCGACCGGTGGGTTCAAAGACGGCTTCTTGTCAGAAGAGGGGACGAACGAGG
This sequence comes from Candidatus Stackebrandtia excrementipullorum, assembly GCA_019113825.1. Taxonomy (GTDB): domain Bacteria; phylum Actinomycetota; class Actinomycetes; order Mycobacteriales; family Micromonosporaceae; genus Stackebrandtia; species Stackebrandtia excrementipullorum. The sequence continues at coordinate 10,934 of DXGR01000005.1, forward strand.
AAGTACACACCGGCGGCAACGGCACCGGCGGCGGGGAAGGTGAGAATCCAGGCCATGACGATGTTGCCGGCGACGCCCCAACGGACCGCGGCCAGGCCTTTCGTCGTACCGACACCCATGATCGCCGAGGTGATGGTGTGGGTCGTGGAGATGGGGGCTCCGAACACCAGCGCGTTCGTGTACAGGACACCGCTGGCGACCGTTTCGGCCGCGAAACCTTCAGCGGGTCCCAGGTCGATGACCTTACGACCGAGGGTTTTGATGATGCGCCAACCACCGGCGTAGGTGCCCGCGGCCAGAACCGCCGCCGACGACACGAAAACCCATTCGGGAATGTGACTGGTGTCGTCTTGGAAACCACCGATGTACAGGGCGAGCACGACGATACCCATGGTCTTTGCCGCGTCCTGCATACCGTGACCGACCGACATGCCGGCCGCCGATATGGACTGCGCGACACGGAAACCGCGGTTGAGCTTCCGCGGATTCCCGTTGCGGAATATCCACATGATGGCGATCATCGCGCCGAAACCGAGGACGAGACCGACCACTGGGGAGGCGATCATCGGGATGACGACCTTTTCGAAGATCCCGTCCCACAGGACCTCGTAGCCGCCGACCAGGGTTGCGCCGACCAGGCCGCCGAACAGTGCGTGCGAAGACGAGGACGGCAGGCCGAACCACCAGGTGACCATGTTCCAGGTGATGGCCCCCAGCACCCCGGCCAGGACCACCGCCAACCCGACACGTTCCTGAGGGATGGTTACCAGGCCCGAGCCGACGGTCTGAGCCACTTTTGCGCCGAGATGGGCACCGATGAAGTTACCGACCGCGGCCATCGCCAGAGCCTGGCGGGGAGTGAGGGCCCGCGTCGACACCGAGGTGGCGATGGCATTGGCGGCGTCGTGAAAGCCGTTGGTGTAGTCAAAGATCATCGCCGCGAAAATGACGGCGATGACCCCGATGAGCATCGGGTCCACTTACGATTCCTTTACCGAGATCGTCTCGATGGTGTTGGAGACGTGCTCGAAGGCATCGCAGGCTTTCTCCAGCTCGTCGGCGACCTCTTTGAGCTTCATGACCGTCAGAGCCTCGTATTCGCCCGAGAACAGGCGCACCAGCAGCATGCGGTAGACGCGGTCGCCGTCGTTTTCGAGGCGGTTGCATTCGATCCAGTAGTCGCGAAGCGACGCGTCCATGCCTTTGAGTTTCGGCATGGCCTGGGCGGTGATCTCGGCCTGTTTGACCAGGACCTCGAACATCTCGACCATTTCCCGTGGCGGCGAGGGGAGCTCCGAGAGGCCGTACAGATAGACGAGGTTCGCCGCCGCCTCGATGTGGTCGACGACGTCGTCCAGCTGTGAGCCCAGGGCGTACATGTCTTCACGGTCGAGTGGTGTCACGAACGTCGAGTTGATCTTGTTGAACAGCCCGTGCGTGATGTTGTCGTTGTCGTGCTCGACCTCTACGAGTCGCTCCGACACCGACTGGGTATCGACCTCCGGCTCAGCCAGTTCAGACAGAATCGCGGTGGCATTAACGATATTGTTTGCCGCATCGGTGAAGAATTTGTAGAACGCATCATCCTGCGGACGCAGTGAAAACCGCACCTGTCACCTCAAGAACACAACATTGACAGGCATCACCGAGTGGCAACGCCGCCGTTCACGATACATTCATCTTGCTTAAGCCCGCGCAGAGTCCGGTACCTGCCCGGAGAGCCTTCCCAAAGCGCCGTGAACCTTGTCCGCATCCGTCGTATACCACAAGGGCGGCAACGTTTTCCTAAGATAGGGACCGTAGGATCGTGCCGTGTGAAGCCGGGGGTCCAATACCGCGGCCACACCTTTGTCCGAACCGGTTCGAATGAGCCTCCCCACACCCTGCGCCAGTCGAATCGCCGCATGCGGGACGCTCACCGTTGCGAAACCGGAACCTCCGGCCGCATCGGCGGCCGCCGCCCGTGCCGCCGACAGCGGCTCATCGGGGCGAGGAAACGGCAGGCGATCCACCACGACCAGCTGACACGCGTCACCGGGAACGTCGACGCCTTGCCAGAGGGACATGACTCCCAGCAACACCGAGCTTGGATCGGCTTTGAACTTTTTGACAAGGAGGGGGATGGTCTCCTCCCCCTGGAGAAGGACCGGCAGATCGGTTCGATCACGCAACACCTCGGCGGCGGTGTCGGCGGCGCGTCGCGACGAGAAAAGACCGAGAGCGCGTCCACCCAACGCCGTGACAAGCTTCACGAGCTCGTCGGCGGCGGCGTCCGACAACCCCGATGCGGTCGGCCGCGGGAGGTGCGCGGCGACGTACAGAATGCCCTGCTTGCGGTAGTCGAACGGTGAACCGACGTCGAGGCCACGCCACATCGGTCCCGAGTTGCCGTCGGCGGGCTGCTCGGTCCCGGTGTGTTCGTTCTCCTTGCGCAGGCCCAGGGACCCCGCGATGCTGTCGAACGTTCCGCCCAAGGTCAACGTTGCGGAGGTCGCCACGACCGTGCGGTCGGCGAACAGCTCTTCCCCCAAGAGTCCCGACACCGACAGCGGCGCGACCACGAGTGATCGTCCCCTGCCGTCGCCTTCGCACCACCGCACGTCGGATTCGGCATCGATGAGGCACCGCTGCGCCGTTTCCTGCGCCTCGGTCAGCTGAGACTTCAACTGGGTACGGGCCATGTGGTCCGCAGCGTCGGGACGGACGTTACCGATACCGCTGACGGCTTCCCGGCACACCGCCTCCAACAGGGTCAAAGCCTGATTCAAGGACTCGGGAAGTTCCAGAAGACGGGTGTTCGGGCACTCCGCCATCGCCACACCCAGCAGGTCGGCGGCCTCGGCGATACGGGCCGAGACGTCACCGCCGCAGATCTTCGTCGACCGACGCGACAACCTGTCCAACGACGACGCCGACAGTTCCGCGCGGGCGGCGGAGGTGGTGCGGTCGGCCAGCTCGTGAGCTTCGTCCACGATCAGCAGTGAATGGTCGGGCAGGATTGTCCGGTTGTGCATGAGATCGATCGACAGCAATGCATGGTTGGTGATCACGATGTCGGCGCTACGGGCACGCTCCCGCGCCGCTTCGGCGAAACACTCGTTACCCCATCGACAGTTGGTCGCACCGACACAGTCACGCGCCGACGTCGACACCTGCCGCCACGCCGCCTCAGACACACCGGGGTCCAGGTCGTCGCGGTCACCGGTGTCGGTGTCGGAGGCCCACTCGGTGAGGCGCCCGATGTCGATACCCAGTTTCGACCGTTGCCCCAGCCAACCGTCGTCCTCACCGCCGTCGAAAAGAGTGTCCTCTTCGTCGGCGCCGATTTTGGCGGGGCACAGGTAGTGGTGCCGCCCCTTGAACACCGCGAACGTCGGTGTGCGTCCCAGCACCCCCGCGACGGACTCGGCAAGTCGCGGAAGGTCGGTGGCGATCAATTGCGACTGCAGAGCCAACGTCGCCGTCGAGATCACCACCGGTCCGTCCGCCAGAAGCGCGGGCGCCAAATAGGCCAGTGACTTTCCGGTGCCGGTACCGGCTTGAGCCAGCAGATGGACGCCGGTGTCCAGCGATTCGGCGATGGCGGCGGCCATCTGTTGTTGGCCGGGTCGGATCTCGCCTGCCGGGACGGCGGAAATCGCGGCGTCCAGCAGTTGGTCGACTGTCGGTTTGGTCACGCCGTGACGGTACCCGGCGGGGGTGACTCCTCGGAGGGCTCCTCCTTCGGAGGAGGCGGCTTGAGTCTCAGCTGCCTCACACCGGCGTTGATCACCGCGACCAGCGGTACGGCGATCAACGCGCCGATGATGCCGGCCAGGACCACACCACCACCAACGGCGAGGACGACCGCCAACGGGTGGATGCTGACAGCGCGTCCCATGAGGAGTGGTTGCAGTACGTTGCCTTCGAGCTGCTGTACCGCGAGCACGAGAATCAGCACGATCAACGCCGTGACCCAGTCGTCTCCGACCAGTGCGACGAGCACTGCGACGGCACCGGAGACGGTCGCGCCCACGATCGGGACGAATGCGCCGAGGAACACCAGCGCCGCCAACGGAACGGCCAACGGCACGTCCAGCCACACGAGCCCGGCGCCTATCCCGATGGCGTCGATGACCGCGACCAGGATCGTCGCCCGCACATAGGAGACCAGTGACCGCCAGGACGCGTTTCCGGCCCGGAGCATCGGTTCTGCTGCGGCCGCCGGAAGCATGCCGACCAAGAAGTTCCAGATGCGGCGACCGTCGCGCATGAAGAAGAAGGTGGTGAACAACACCAGGAAGAGACCGGTGAGGAAGGTCAAGGCGACACCGAGCGTGATGCCGGCCGTTTCCGCGGCGCTTCCCGGGTCTGCGGCCAAATATTGCCCCACGGCCTTGCTCAACTGATCGAAGAAGCTGTCGATCTGTTCCTGTTCCAGGTGAAGGGGACCCTCGATGAGCCACGTCTGGATGGTTTGGAACCCCTCCTGGACGTTGGCGACCAGTTGAGGCACACCGTCGATGAATTGGTTGATCACGAAGGTGAGAACTCCCACCACAGTGGCCAAACCCGCGATGAGTACGACCACCGAGGCCAGCGACCGCGGCACGTGCACACGGATCAACAACGCCGCCAACGGCTGCAACATGGCCGCCAACAGCAGGGAGATCAGGACGGGGATGACGACGACGGCGAGCATGTCGGCCAGGTAGAGGATTCCGATGACGGCGGCGGCGATGGCCAGGGACCGCCATGCCCAACTGGAGGCGACCTTCAGTGACCGCGGCACCCCGGGGTCGTCGTCTTCGGGTGCGTTCTCAGGTGTGGGTGGAGGGGGAGGTAGTTCGGGGGGGTCTTCGTTGCGGTATCTCGCCTGCTCGACCCGTTCCACGTATGGGTTGTTCCGTAGAGCTGCCCACACCTGCCGAGCCCGGGCGGTCGACCGGCTCAGCCGGCTCATGGTGCCCTCATCGGATTTCACTGTCCCAAGCCTTCGCTGCTGTAATCGTGAACACCACCGTACCCAAAGACAACATGTATGAAGTCCCCTTTTTGGCGCCTACCGGGAGGTAGTCGACGCTCGGCGAGGGGCGGTATGGTGTGCTGCTGTGACCGCATACGACACCGAGACCGGCCTCCCCATCCGCCTACTCCACGACCGCCTTCTGGTGCGTGTCGACAGTGAGGGCGAACGCCGTTCCGCCGCAGGGATCGTGATACCGGCGACCGCGTCGATCGGGCACCGACTGTCGTGGGCTCGCGCGGTCGCGGTAGGCCCTTTGGTGCGGTCGGTGCAGGTCGAGGACCGTGTCCTGTTCGACCCGGACGATCGTTCTGAAGTAGAGCTTCACGGTGAGGATTACGTGTTGCTGCGTGAGCGAGACATCCACGCCGTCGCCGCGCCTCACATAGACGACAACGGCACCGGTTTGTATCTGTGACGATTCACTCGGAAATGGATTTCGGGAATCGTCGGTAATGCCGTAGTCTGCGCCACATGAGACTTATCGATCAGATCGCGGACAGATATGTCGACGAATCCATCAAGCTCAGCCCGGGATTGGCCACTTTCCTGGGCGTCCCCGGATTCGAGGACAAGATCGACGACCTGTCACCTGCGGGACTGGCGGCTCAAGCGGACTTGGATCGTCGGACTCTCGACGAATTGCGCAGCACGGAACCCTGCGACGAACGCGAACAGGTTGCCAAAGAGGCGATGACCGAGCGTCTCGAACTCGCGTTGGAACGATATGAGGCCGGAGACGCTCATTTGAGCCTCAACGTGTTGGGGAGCGGTGTACACGGTGTGCGCCAGCTGTTCGACATCATGAACATCGAGGACGCCGAGGGCGCGGCCAACGTCGTGGCCCGTCTGAACGCGGTACCCGTCGCGTTCGAACAGTACGCCGACACGTTGCGTTCCGAAGCGTCCGCCGGCCGGGTCGCCGCGCGGCGGCAGGTCACCGAGGTCGCGTCACACTGCGACAACTGGAACGGTGCTTCCGGGGACGACTTTTGGGCCGGTTTGATCAAACGGGTCACCGTGGACGGTGAGCCCCCGACGGGCGAACTCGCCGCCGCCTTGGAAGAGGGCGCGCAGGCCGCCCGCGCCGCCACCGCCACATTCGCGGAGTTCCTGCGTAACGAGTTGGCGCCGGTCGCCCCGGAGAAGGACGCGGTCGGTCGGGATCGTTACGCCCGGGCTTCCCGCTACTTCCTGGGAGCCGCAGTGGATCTCGAGGAGACGTACGCGTGGGGCTGGGAGGAGCTGCACCGTATCGAAACGGAGATGGCGCGCGTCGCCGACCGGATCAAATCCGGTGCCGACGTCGACGAGGCCGTTGCGGTTTTGGACGCCGACCCCGAACAGACACTGCCGGACAAGGATGCGTTCCGGGACTGGATGCAGGAGCTGGCCGACGCGACGATCGCGGACATGGCCGACACCCACTTCGACATTCCCGAACCGGTCCGTCGCATCGAATGCATGATCGCTCCGACCAGCGACGGTGCCATTTACTACACCGGTCCCAGTGAGGACTTCACCCGACCGGGCCGCATGTGGTGGTCGGTACCGCCGGAGCAGGAGACCTTCTCCAAGTGGCGTGAGGTCACCACCGTCTACCACGAGGGCGTCCCCGGTCACCACCTCCAGGTGGGACAGAGCGCATACCGTTCCGAACTTCTCAACCGGTACCAGCGGCAGCTGCTGTGGTGCTCCGGGCACGGCGAGGGGTGGGCCCTGTACTCCGAACGTCTCATGGAGGAACTCGGATACCTGGACGACCCGGCCATCCGGCTCGGGATGCTCGACGCGCAGGCGTTTCGTGCCACTCGCGTGATCGTCGACATCGGTGTTCACCTGGAACTGGAGATACCGGCCGACAACCCGTTCGGTTTCGCTCCCGGTCAGGTCTGGACCCCCGAACTGGCATGGGACTTCCTGCGCGCCCACTGCCGGATCGAGGACAAGATGCTGCAGTTCGAGCTCAACCGTTACCTCGGCTGGCCGGGACAGGCACCGTCCTACAAGGTCGGAGAGCGCATCTGGATGGCTGCTCGTGACGAGTACAAGGAACGCAAGGGCGAGGCGTTCAACCTCAAACAGTTCCACACCGACGCCCTCAACCTGGGGTCGCTGGGGCTGGAGCCCTTCCAGGCCGCGCTGAAGCGCATCTGATAACACGACGTCGGTCCGGTCGGTGACGCAATCGGCCGGACCGAGGTTCGTACATCGCGGGCACCGAGTCCCTTCGACCGTCACCGCCGATGATGCGGCTGGCCGATAATCGGGCACATGACGAAATCGGGGGATCGTTTCGGGTTGCCCATGGCGGCCGTCGCCTACGTCTTGGCCGTTGCGATGATCGGCACGACCCTCCAGACGCCGTTGTATCCGATTTACGAACGGGCGTTGGGGTTCGGGTCGTTCATCGAGACCGTGGTGTTCGCGATCTATGCCGTCGGTGTTCTGGTCACACTGATCCTGTTCGGGCGTACGTCCGACTCCGTCGGCCGTAAACCGATGTTGTTGGCAGCGGTCGTCTTCGCCGGCTTGGCGGCGGTGACCTTCATCGCGGTCTCTTTCCTGTCCGGGGCGGCCGGCATCGGGGTTCTGCTGTTCGGGCGCTGCCTGTCGGGACTGTCGGGCGGTCTTGCCGCCGGGTGTGCGGCGGCGGCGTTGACGGACCTGGCTCCGTCCGGCGCGCGTGACCGTGCAAGCTTGGTTGCCACGATGGCGCAAATGGGAGGACTGGGGCTCGGTCCCCTGCTTGGAGGGTTTTTCGCCGCCGGATTCAGCGACCCGATACGGGCTGTTTTCGTGGCGTATCTCGTCCTGGTCCTCGTGGCGGCGTTCGCGGTGACGTCGATCCCCAAAACCGTCACTCGTCACGGCCGCATCTCATTCGCCCGGGTGGTCACCCCTATCCGGATCCGCGCCGTTCGTGAGCAGGCCAACGTGACGGGGCTGACCGGGTTCATGGGTTTTGCGGTGCTCGGGTTGTTCTCGTCGGTGAGCCCGGCGCTGCTGGAACGCATGGGATGGCATTCACCGATCGCGGCGGGCGTCATCGTGTGCAGTGTTTTCGCTGCGTCGGCGTTGGGACAGCTACTCACGATGGACCTGCCGACGCGGTTGGCGCGGCTGTTCGGGCTCGGCGCCTTGATGGTCGGTGTTCTTGTAGTGGGAGCCGGGATGCGCGCGGAGTCGATACCGTTGCTGGTCGGCGGCGGTCTTGTGTGCGGTGTTGGTCAGGGGATGAGTTTCAAGGCGGCGTTGGCGACCGTGACGTCGAGAGCTCCTTCGGTGCGGTTGGGTGAGGCAACAGCGGGGTTCTTTCTGATCTGTTACCTGGGTATATCCGTGCCGGTGCTGGGGATCGGGGCCTTGAGCGGGCTGGTCGGTTTGGAAGGCGCCGGAGAGATTTTTGCGCTGGTAACCGTGCTGTTGAGCGTGTTTGCGCTGGTGGTGACCGGCGTTCGTGGCACCGGCTCGGCGCATCACCACCACGTCACTTCGTAGACCGCCACATCGGTACCCCCAATGCGGTTCTCTCCCAAAGGAAACGAACCCATCAAAGTCGGTGGTCGAGTGGTGACTCGATGTTATGGTCCGACGTGTCGCCGCGGGCGGGGTGGAGTCGTCCGGACAGCGTGACGGCCGTGACGTCAACGTTCGATCGGGGGAACGAACATGACCATTATGGATTCAAATCGGTCTGCTGCAGAACAGGAATCCGACGAGGTGGTGCAACTCAACCCCGTTTTCGTCCGCCCCGGTGAGATGACCGAGGTTTCACGAAACGCGATCCCCGAGCACGAGTCCCTTCCCGAAACCGCCTACCAGGTGGTTCACGACGACGCGATGCTCGACGGCAATGCACGGCTCAACCTTGCGACGTTCGTCGGCACCTGGATGGACGAGCACGCGACGAAGTTGTACTCGGAAACGTTCGACAAGAACATGATCGACAAGGACGAATATCCCGCCACCGCCGCGATCGAGACACGTTGTTGGACGATGTTGGCGAAACTGTGGAATGCACCCGACGCGGACAACGCACTGGGAGCGTCTACGGTCGGTTCGTCCGAAGGCTGCATGCTTGGTGGCCTGGCACTGAAACGACGGTGGCAACACGCTCGCCGCGCAGTCGGTAAACCGACGGATCGTCCGAACCTGGTCATGTCCACCGCGGTGCAGGTGTGCTGGGAAAAATTTTGCAACTATTGGGACGTCGAGCCGCGATACGTCCCGATCTCCATGGAACACCAGGTCCTCGACGGCCATGGGCTGGACGAGTACGTCGACGAGAACACCATCGGGGTCGTGGCGATTCTCGGAGTCACCTACACCGGCATGTACGAACCGGTGGAGCAAATATCGGCGGCCCTCGACGACATCCAAAAAACCAAGGGGCTCGACATACCGATCCACGTGGACGGGGCGTCGGGCGCGTTCATCGCGCCGTTCGTTCAACCCGACATGGCATGGGACTTCCGTCTGCCGCGGGTGGCGTCGATATCGACGTCGGGCCACAAGTACGGACTGATCTATCCGGGCCTGGGCTGGGTGGTGTGGCGCGACGCCGACGCCCTGCCGGACGACCTCGTCTTCAAGGTCTCCTATCTCGGTGGCGACATGCCGACCTTCGCGCTCAACTTCTCCCGTCCCGGGGCCCAGGTACTACTGCAGTACTACATGTTCCTCAGACTCGGCATGGACGGATACCGCAGAGTGCAGCAGACGTCCCACGACGTCGCGCAGTTCCTTGCCGGAGAGATCGGTCGGATGCCGCAGTTCACCCTCTGGAACGACGGCGCAGACATTCCCGTGTTCGCGTGGAGCATGGCCGAGGGGTACACCGATTGCTGGAACCTCTACCACCTGTCCGACCGACTCCGAATGAAGGGCTGGCTGGTGCCTGCGTACCCGATGCCCGAAGACCTCGACGACGTGGTCGTCCAACGCGTCGTCGTACGAAACGGCCTGTCGAGAGATCTTGCCGAGAAATTCCTCGACGACCTCAAGACCGAGGTCGCCGTACTCGATGCAGCCGATCGTCCGTTGCCCACCGAAGGGCAGTCGACCGGGTTCCACCACTGATCATCGAGACGGTGTAATTCGTCGAACAGAAGGCTGCCGGTAATGGTCGTCGAATGGGGTTTCGTCACCTCGTACACGGAGGCGACCGTTCTCGATCTCTTTGCGGCGAGCACCAACGCGTTGAGCAGCGCGATACTCGTGCGAAGGCCCGACCACTACCGAGACCTCACCGTGTCCGGAGTCCTGGCCGTCAGCCTGATCGGAGGCATCGGCGGCAGTGTTGCCCGAGACCTGTTGATCGGACGCACACCGATGGCCCTGACCAACCCGATATTCGTGTTGTCCTGTTTGATCTTCGGCGGCATCGGATATCGGATCGCTCTGGACCGTCACCGCCGGTTCCGCGAAGGGGTCTTTCAGTGCGTGACCTCGTTCGCATTGGCGTGGTACGCGGTGGTCGGCGTCAAAGCGTCCGTCGAATACGGTGTCACCGCAGCCGGAGCGGTGGTCGTGGGCGTCGTCGCCGCAACCGGCGGACGGTACTTCGTGGACGTGACGTGCGGCGTACCCGCAATCAGATTCCTTCGCGCCGAATGGTTCGTCGTCACCGCGATGCTCGCCTGCACCACATGGCTGGTGTGCACCTCGGTCGGACTCGACGAGGTAACCGGATGGGCCGCCACGATCATGGCCGTCCTCGTCGGTTTCCTGTTCAGGCTTGTCGCGTTGTATCGGGGATGGCGTGAACCGGTGGCGAGACCACCGTCGGGAGTACACCGACACCGCATGGGCGGATTTCTCCTTGGACGTCGACTCACCGACAAGTCGAAGAGCGATCTGCGGAACCTCGGGCTGACCGTGGCCACCGACGAGACACCCTCGGACGGCACCCGATGATCCGTAGCGTGAAAGACCGGGACGTCGGGGACCGGTGACTCGTCACACGTTCGCGTGCGCCGGGTGGTGTGAAACCCCGGCGGTCGGCCCTCCCGACATACAGGGCCACCGGCCTCCGCCCCACATTGTTGATCCTATGTGTTGAAAAACCCGGCGGTCGAGGACATATCGGGCGAGCCTGTGGACGGCTCGCCGTCTGTGGACAACCACGGCCCGGACCGTCCGTCGCCGGTGGCCAACCACACGTGCTTGCCCAGCACACCGCGCAGACGACGGTTCGTCGGCGGTTAACGGACCTGTCAGAATTCACCTGATGACCAACATTGACCCGGGCTGGTACCGCGATCCAGCCGCACCGGATACGCAGCGTTATTGGGACGGCGAGGAATGGGTGGGCAAGCCGGTCGGCATCGACCAGACCCCGCCGGAGAGCCCGGAGCCGTTGCCTCCGCCCGAGCCGACACCGGCACCTGAACCACAGACCCCGTTGCCGCCACCTCCCACCCCGTTCGGTGCGCGACCGTTCTCGCCGGAACAGGCACAGAAGCTGCTGGCGGGCCGTGTACCGGCCAACCCCGGCCTGAGGCTTGTGGCGCGGCTCATAGACGCGGCCATCCTGATTGCGTTGAACCTGGTTGTCAACGGTTGGTTCCTATATCAGTACGTCCAGGAGATAGCCCCTGCTGTGCGTGGTGTCATGGCCGACCCGACGGCGGACCCCATGACGTTCATCACGGATCGGGCCGGTCGCCTGCAGTGGGTCATTGTGATCATCGCCGCTCTGATCTGGTTCGCCTACGAGGTGCCGGGCACGGTAAACACCGGCCAGACCCTGGGGAAGCGCATCATGGGGCTTCAGGTGGTGTCGATTCCGATGCCGAAACTGCGTTACAGCATGGTGATTTCACGGTGGTCTCTCATGCTGCTGCCTGTGGTGTGCTTCCCCTTCGGAGTCATAGTCTCTATCGTCGACAGTTTGTGGTGCCTGTATGACAAGCCGTTCAGGCAGTGTCTGCATGACAAGTCGGCCATGACCATGGTGATTGCGAAACAAACCTCGACCGAGGATGTCAAAGGAGACGCCAATGACCTCACTGACTCGCGCTGACCTCGACGCGCTGCCGGCCTACGTTCCCGGACGTAGTCCGGCTGATCTGGCACGTGAACTGGGACTGTCCGAGGCGATCAAACTCGCCAGCAACGAGGTCCCGTACGGCCCGCTACCCGGCGTGGTGGAGGCGATCGGGGAGGCCGCCGGACAGACGCATCGGTACCCGGACATGGGCGTGGCGGCGTTGAGAGAGGCCATCGCAGAGCGTGTGGGCGTCTCTGCCGAGCGGGTCGCGACCGGATGTGGCTCTGTCGCATTGTTCGAGCACCTGGTGAAGGTGTCGTGCCTGCCCGGCGACGAGGTCCTGTACTCCTGGCGTTCGTTCGAGGCTTACCCGATCGTGGTGACCGGGGCCGGCGCGACGAGCGTTCAGGTGCCCAACACCGCCGGCCACGGCCACGACCTGGAGGCGATGGCCGCCGCGGTCACGCCGCGGACCCGCCTGATCGTGGTCTGCAATCCGAACAACCCGACCGGGACCACCGTCAAACGCGACGAACTGACCCGGTTCCTCGACGCCGTGCCCCGCGACGTTCTGGTGGTATTGGACGAGGCGTACCTGGAGTTCGTGACCGACCCCGACGTGTGCGACGGCCTCGTCGAGTACGGCGACCGCGACAACGTCGTCGTCTTGCGGACATTCTCCAAGGCGTGGGGTCTGGCGGGGCTTCGCGCGGGTTATCTGGTCGCGTCTCCACAGGTTGCCGAGGCGGTGCGGAAGGTGGTGACGCCGTTCTCCACGAACGCGTTGGCACAGGCCGCGGCTCTGGCGGCGTTGAAAGCAGACGACGAGATGCGCCGCCGGGCCGAGCTCGTGGTGCGTGAACGGGACCGTGTGGTACACGCGATGCGTGAATTGGTGCCGAGTGTGCCCGACAGTCAGGCCAACTTCGTGTGGTTGCCGATCGAAGACCGGTCGATGCCGTTTGCGAAGCATTGCGAATCGCACGGAGTGATCGTGCGTCCGTTCCCGCAGGGTGTGCGGGTGTCGTTTGGAACTCCCGAACAGAACGACCGCTTCATCGAGGTGGCCAAGGCGTTCTTGGCTTAAGAAGCCGCCGCCGTTCTGTTCGTGGCGCCCCCGGTGCCGTCGAAGGGTCCTGCATGCAGGTTGTCGTATGCAGGACCTTTTTCCGTACTGCGATCCGTCCGAGGTGCCGTTCACAACGAACGCGGCCCACAGACGACTCCCGGTGTCCTGGTCCCACGTGTCGCGGCCGTTCGCATGTCACGGCTCGAGGTTTCGGGGCCGCCTCTGTCGTTGTGGAACCGGGGCCCCCGCCCCTGCGCCGTGACCACGATTGGCGACGATACGAGTAGGTCGTTCGTGGATTCGGAAAGAGGGTTGTCATGTCCGTCGAGGTTCTCGCCGGTGTTGCCGTGGCGTGGTTGTGGCGCAAGTTCAAGCGGTCGGCGGGCAGACTTGACGAAGCAACCGATGAGGTCACCGACGCGGCAATGGATCGCCTGACCACCGTGGTGAAGACACGACTGACCGGTGATCCGGCGCTGTTGAAGCTGGAGCAGCAGGCGGCATCGGGGGTTGAGGTCTCGTCCACCGGACAGCGCGTGAAGCTGGCCCTGCAGGAGGCGGCCGAAGAGGACGAAACGTTCGCCTCGGAGCTGAAACAGGCGATTGACGCACTGCCGGCCACGGATTCGGCGACTGTACGAACCGCCGGGCGGGATTACTACGAGATCACCGGCGAGAACGCTCAGATAACGGTCGACAACCGGTAGACCATGCACGCGGAGCGGGACTTCTTCCACATCACCGGTGCGAACGCGACCACCCATATTCACCACCATGAGGGGCCGTCGTGGGTCGGCGTGCTGCATCCGTTGAACACCCGACCGAAACGGGTGTCGGCAGTGGACACACCAAGTCGGTTGTTGTCGGTGAGGGCAGGTCTGGTGCCCTATACGGGTCGAGAGGAGCAGCTGGCCGAACTGCATCGATGGCGCGTCGATGACAGCGTCGACGCGAGTGTGAAGCTCGTCTACGGTCCCGGGGGCCGCGGAAAGACCAGGTTGGGCGTCGAATTCGCGAAGACGGCCTCAGCCGACGGGTGGAGTGCCTGGGATGCGCGGATCGGTGACCACGGACAGGGGAAACCCGTGCCGCCGCCGCCCGACGGCTGCGGGCACGTGGTGCTCGTCGACTATGCCGAACGTTGGCCGGTCGACACGTTGATCGGGTTCATCGAAGACCTGACGACACGGTGCGCGGGTACCCCGTTGCGAATCCTGTTGTTGGCGAGGTACTCGCCGTGGTTCGCGGCGGTGGGCTCACGACTGTTCGATTCGCCGACCGTCGACGTCGACGTTGCCTCGGACATGTTGCTGGCGGCCGTCGACGACGCCGACACGTATCGGCACGAGCTGTACACACGCGCCGTGACCGCGTTCGCAGAGGTGGAACCGTATCGGGGAAACGTCGACCTCAAGGACGTCACGCCACCGGAATACCTGGTCGGCGACGGTGCATACGGACTGGAACTGACCGTACTGATGGCCGCGCTGGCCGCAGTGGACAGCCGCTACCGGGGTGAGACGAGGCCTTCGGCGGCCCGACTGTCTCGCTACCTACTGGATCGCGAACTTCGCCATTGGAGCGAACACGCGAGATGGAATCGGCTCGGTGTTGACGCGGTCGCAGAAAACGCCGAACGGCTCGCCAAGACCGTGTACTGCGCGACGCTGATCGGGCGTCGGGAGCGTGGCCCAGCTCTGCGGGTGCTGACAATATCCAAGGTGGCCGACGACGAGGTCGGTGCACAACGTGCGCTGCGCGAACACGCCGAGTTCTATCCACCCGATCCCGGCGAACTCTTGGCGCCGTTGCTACCGGACCGTTTGGGAGAGGACTACCTGGCACTCGCGACGCCGGGGATCGCCGACGGCACGACGCCGGTTAGCTCCGCCGACCTGTCGGCCTGGACCGTGACCGCCTTCCCGACGTCGTCGGGTAGCGGATGGTTGAGCACGTTTCTCATCGAGAATGCGGCACCGACCTCGTCGGCTCGCCAGACGATGACGATGCTGGTGGAGGCCGCGGGACGGTGGCCCCATCTGGTGCCGTACCTGCGGTCCCTTCTTCACCGGCATCCCGAACTCGCACTGTCTGCGGGAAGCACGATCCTGGCCGCCGTCGCCGATCTGTTCGCCGACGACCTCGAGACCCTGGTCGTGGTCGAGTCGATAGTCCCGCAGCACAGCCACGCCGAACTCGACGTCGGCAAAGCCGTGTTGGCGGTGAATCTCGTGCGGCTTCTTCCTCACGACGGTGACGAGGCATCGGCTGTGCGTCTGTGGTTCCTGAGCGGGCGGCTGGCAGAGGCGGGGCGGTTTCAGGAATCGTTGGAAGCGGCCGAGAAAGCGGTGGCGGTGTACCGACGTCTCGCGGCCAGCGATCCGAAGCGGTATGAGCCGGGACTTGCCGGTTGCCTGGAAAGTCTCGGTCACGCTTTGCACAACATGGCGCGACACGCTGAGGCCGTCGAGTTCTTCGAACAGGCCGTCGAAATCTACACCAGACTTGTCGCGGCGTATCCCGGGCGGCACACGGCGGCGCTGGCAAACTCGCTCAATCAGGTGGGAACGCAACTGGGCGAGATCGGTCGAATATCCGAAGGGTTGGCAGTCTTTCAACGAGCGGTCGATCTTCTGTCTCCGTTGAGCGACAACGCCCCGGACGTCGAGGAGCGGTTGGCCGAAGTTCTCAACAATCAAAGCGTCTACCTTGCGCTGTCGGGAGACGAAAACGGCGCGTTTGTGGCCGTGCGGCGTGCCACAGAGGTCTACGAGCGCTCGGCCCGATCGGAGCCGGAGCGGTACCTGCCGCGGCTGTCCAACACGCTCAACAACCTCGGGTTGCGGCTCTACCGGAAAGGGCGGGCCGACGAGGGGCTGGATGTGCTGCTGAAGGCCGTGGACATCCGGGACCGGTTGGTGTCACTCAATCCACGGCGCTACGAACGGGAATTGACCGAGTCGTTGGCGCACGTTGCTCTCGTGGGCGCGGCGACCCGACGTGTGGACGTTGCCCTGCAGGCCGGAGAACGGGCGGTAAAGCTGTGCGAACCGCGGTTCCGTGTCGATCCCGTCTATTTCGGTCGGCCATTGGTGATGGCGCTGAACGGGTACGGGTGTGCACTGGCCGCACACGGTCGCCACGATGACGCCGCCCGAGCAGCGGACGCTGCGGCGGCCGTGTGCGTGCAGCTGTCACGAACCGACCCGAGCCATGAACCCGACATGGCCGCCGCCTTCACAACGTTGAGTACCCGGCTCGTCGACGGCGGACGCTACGCCGAGGCGCTTCACGTCGCCGAACACGCCGTGGAGATGTACGGGCGTCTTGAAGCGCGCGATCCCTCCCGGTTCGCAGTAGACCGGGTGAAGGCTCTACACGGAATGAGCCGTGCTCTGGTCGCCTTGGGAGAATTCGACGAGGCGATGAGGACGAATCTCGATGCCGTGGCGGTCTATCGACGACTGGCCGAACGCGATCCCGTCGCACACCGACCCGGTCTCGCCGGTTCGCTCGGGCAGGCCGGTCTCACGGCGTTCCACGCCAAGACACCCGATGCCCTTCTCCTCCTGGACGAGGCGGTGACACTGTACGAGAGGCTTGACGAACGACACCGCGGCGAGTTCGACGACAAGCTCACCGCCCTGAAGTCCCACCTGGAGACGCTGCGAGACCGCACCGGGACGTGAGACGCCGTCAGCCCGAGTACCGGTACGCCAGCTGCGTATAGTCCGTCGGCTGGCCACCGCCCGGTTGCTGCACCGACGTCCACAGGCACGGAAACGACTCCGGGGTGGAGCATTCCGACTGCCACCACAGTGCTGTGGACGCTCCGCCGTCGGACATACCGGTCAACGCCGCCTCGATCATTTCAGGCGTACTTCCGTTGTCGTCAGGTTGTAGCTCGGCGTGGAAACTCGACCACCAGATGGGCAGGTCCGTGCGGTCGGCCACCCATTCGGTGAGGCTGCGAAACTTGTCGCCGACCTGGTCGGTCCGGGTCGGATACCAGTGACCGTCGGAGCTGTGCGCTGTGCCGCTGAGCGTGAAGAAGTCGGCGCCGGTCTTGTTGTCCAGCCAGTACTGGATCGCGTCGAGAGCCCTCTGGTCCACCGTGCCCCACTCACCACCGAGATCACTCGGGTGAGCGCCGTTGGTGTAGGTGACCATCGGTGCGTAGGGACCGCCGACGGACGCGTCGGGCCGCACTTCCTTCACCGCGTCGTAGACGGTGTTGTAAAACCTCGTGAAGCCTTCGTAGTCCCAGCGGTTTTTGTCGTCATTCCAGAAACCCTTGAACTCGTTCCAGATCTGGAAATACTGAACGTCGTCGTACCGTTGAGCGGTCTCTGCCGCGAGCTTGGCGAAGTCGTCGAAGTGTTCGGGCGCGACGGGTGACTCCATTTCCCAGTCCATGTCGTCTTCACCGTTGTCGTCGTCGTCGCGTCCACCGCCGGGCTTCATCCAGCCGGGAGCCGTTGCCAACGTGATGACGGCGGTACCGCCGGTGTCGTCGATCGTTTTGATCCGGGCGTCGAGACCATCCCATTCCCGTTGGTCGGATAGCGGATCAGGCCACGGGTTCACCGCACCCCACCCCATGAGGTGCTGGTTCTGCAGCGGACCGAGTTCGGCGAGAATCGTCTTCGCGTCGGCAATGGACTCGGTGTCGCCCCATGCGTCGATGCTTCGCTCGGTGTGGGTGATACCGAGTTGGAAGTCGGCGGTCGATTCGGCAAGGGCGGGCCAGCTGACGGCGGCAGCCGTCAAGACAGTGGCTGCGGTAATGCCTGCCATGCCCGCGCGCGACCGGCGACGACGGGAGTGGGCCTTCATGGGGCAGACCTTTCTCGGGCGAAGGGCACCACCGTAAGACGTACGTACTGCCGACACAACCCACTCGTCGCCTCAACGGATCCATCGATATGAAGTTGTGAACTGGAAGTAATCTGAAAAAACGCTGAGGAAGGGGATCGATACGGTGCGGGTCTGAGTACCGTGGTCGTAGTGATGGCAGTGCTCAGATGGTGGACGTTCCGTCGCGTATCGACCGCGCTGATGTCCATGATGGTCTTGATGGTCGCCGCCGTGGGCGGCGCGCGCTGGTGGGTGACGGCCGAATCCGCCGACCGCGTCTACACCGTCGACACGGTGCCGGCGAAGCCGGTGGTCATGGTGCTGGGCGCCCGGGTTCATCCCGATGGTCGACCGTCGGACTTCCTTGCCGCACGCCTTGATCTGGCACGAGACCTGTACGAGGCGGGCAAGGCGCGTGCGGTGCTCGTGTCGGGTGATCACGGGCAGGAGGACTACAACGAGGTCGACCCGATGCGGCGGTATCTCATCGACGCGGGTGTGCCCGATCGACACGTCATCGGCGACTACGCCGGTTTCGATACCCGGGACTCGTGTGTGAGGGCCCGCCGGGTCTTCGGTATCGGTGAACTGATCGTGGTGACTCAGACGTTCCACCTGGATCGGGCGATCACACTGTGTCAAGACGCGGGCATCGAAACCGTGGGCGTGGGCGACGACTCGGTCAGCGTCAACGAACGCCAGTGGCGATACGGGTCCACGCGCGAGCTTTTGGCGAATGTCAAGGCCGTCTGGGACGTGCTCTGGGACGTCGATCCGCGTTACCTGGGACCTTATGAGTCCGGCGTGGACGACGCCTTGGCTAATCCGTGATCATGCCCCGTGTCGCTGTACGGAACCGTACCGATCTCCTCGCCGTCGCCAAGGACCACAAACTGTCCCATGAGCCCCTGGTCCTCGTGGTAGAGAATGTGGCAGTGGTACATGTAGGGCAGGTTCGGATCCGACAGGTCACCAAACCGCATGGCCACTCTCACCGGTGAACCGTTGTAAACCTGGACGGTGTCCTTCCATCCGGCCATGTGTCCCTGCGGTGGTTGTCCGCCGACGGACAACACCTGAAACTGCACGTCATGGACGTGGAAATTGTGCACCCACGAGTCGACGTTTCGAACCTCCCATATTTCGACGCTGTTGGCGGCGACGCCGAAGTCGATGCGGTTCATGTCCATGACCTGGCCGTTGACGGTGAATCCGGACAGTTCGAAGGTTCGGGTCGCGGCCACTTCCGTCGTGTCGACCACTATCGGGTCGGTGAGAACGTCGGGTACCGCGGCCGTGGACGACACGGTTGCGGCGGTTCGCAGTTGAAGAACGTCGAAGGCGTCGTGACCGCCGTGAGGTCGTGCGTCGATGAAGTCGACGTGCAGTTCGGGCGGGTAACTGCGCAGCACGGTTTCCCGGCCGGCCTCCAGCTCGACGACCAGTTCGGCGCGCTCACCCGGTGACAACTGCAGACGTCGGGTGGCGTGTGGCCGTTCAAGAAGCCCGCCGTCGGATGCGATGACCTGGAACGGTCGGTCGTCGGAGAACCCGAAGTTGAAGAACCGTGCGCCGGATCCGTTGAGGATGCGCAGCCGGACACGGTCGTGGTGGACGTCGAGATACGGACTGTGCGTACCGTTCACCAGAATCTCGTCCCCGAGGACACCGTTTTGGCTGAGCATGCCGGGATCGTCGTCGAACTGGTTGTCCGAGGTGAATTTCTTGTCTTGAACGATCAGGGGAATGTCGTTGGAACCATATCCGCGGGGCAGGTCGAGGGCTTCCTCTTCATCGTCGTCGATGATGAAAAGACCGGAAAGCCCCTGGTAGACGTGACGGCCGGTGGCGCCGTGCGGGTGCGGGTGATACCAGAGCGTCGCGGCCGGCTGATCGATCGTCCACTCGGGGCTCCAAGTGTCGGTCGGGGCGATGCTTTGATGTGGGCCGCCGTCCATGGCCGCGGGAACGTGCATCCCGTGCCAGTGGACGCTTGAGGTTTCGGGAAGGCTGTTCCGGACGTTCACCTTGACGGTTTCACCCCGCCGCGCCCGAAGTGTCGGGCCCAGGAAGTCGCCGTTGAAGCCCCATGTCGCGGTGTCGTCGCCGTCCTTGAACCGGCGTGATCCCGGCTTCATCTGCAGGTCGAAGACCCGATTGCCCACATTGTCGATCTGCCCGTCCTGCACCGGGGGGATGTGTAGGGCGTTGGTGAAGTCGATCTCTCCGATGGTGTCGACCTTCGCCGAGGAATACAGGTAGGCGGTGTATCCCCCTCCGCCGAGTGCGGCCAGACCGATTCCGCCGGCGGTGAGAGCGAGCGCACGTCGTCGAGTGAGTTTCATGGCCCGTGCCTTTCGGAGTCGGCTCGGCCACCGGTCAGTCGGGGGTCTTTTCGTGCCGCGATGCGTTCGAACAGTCGACGGTGGCGGGTGTTCTGAAACGCGGTGAATTTCCAGGTGCCGTCGGATTGTCGGGCAGCGACGAGTGTCTGCACCTTCCAGTCGCGCGGTTTGGGCGTGGACCGGCCGACTTTGAGAACCGCGCCACGGCCTACGACGACGGCGACGTCCTCGGCGACGAATCGTAGTGACCGGATCGTCTGATGAAGGCGGGTGTCCTTTTGGAACGTCTGCCACAGGGCGTCGTGGCAGTCGACGATCTGTCGGCGGCCCGAGAGGTGTGTCCCGGTGAAGGTGACATAGTCGGCGTCGTCGGTGAAGCAGTCGGCGTAGCCTTCGGCGTCGGCTTTCTCCCAGGTCGACACCAGTCGGTGAAGGAGCGCGGTGACCGCCGAGGCGTCGGTCGCGTGGGCGTCTTCTTGCATGGTCGATTCCCTTCGCTGGCCGGCGTCCGTGTGATCGGACGGTTCACGTGGGGCTGCGAAAACCGTGACGTACACCGACCCGAGTAGGTTGCCAGCCTACATATGGCGGGAGCGCTTCGGCATCATGGACAACCCCCGGTTACGACCCTGATCATTCGTAGGGGACGTGTCCGCCCACGGGACCCATGACCGCCGCCACCGGTCTGCGCGACACGGGATCCGGGCTGCGTGACATCATGGACGTATGACCGAACACGAACCGGAGAAAAGCCCGCCGACGAGATCGCCTGCGCTCAGTGGCCGGGGGCTGTCGGTGGCGATGGGCATCGCGTTGGGTGCGGCGTTCGGTGTAGCCCTCGACGACATCGCGCTAGGCGTCTCATTGGGCGTGGTCGGGGGCGTCTTCTACCAGCTGTTCTTCGCCCGAGGCGAGAAAAAACCGACCGACTGACCCGACAGCCGCGGCCACGACTTGGGTACCTTGTCACACGTGACCTCTGAATTCGCCTACACCGATCTACTCCCGCTGGGCACCGACGACACCGACTACCGGTTGGTCTCCACCGAGGGCGTCGAGGTGATCGAAGCCGGCGGCCGGAAACTGTTGACCGTCGGCAAAGAAGCATTGACGGAACTGACCGCTGCGGCCATGCGCGACATCTCACACCTCTTGCGGCCCGCGCACCTGCGCCAACTGGCGTCGATCCTCGACGACCCCGAGGCCTCCAACAACGACAAATTCGTGGCACTCGACCTGTTGAAGAACGCCAACATCTCCGCCGGCGGGGTCCTCCCGATGTGTCAGGACACCGGCACCGCGATCGTCATGGGTAAACGTGGTCGGCACGTCCTGACCGACGGCGACGACGCACGGCACATCGCCGCCGGCGTCCACCAGGCCTACCGCGACCTGAATCTGCGCTACTCCCAACTGGCCCCGCTGACCATGTGGGACGAAAAGAACACCGGGACGAACCTGCCGGCACAGATCGAGCTGTATGCCGAGGGCGACGACGCCTACAAGTTCTTGTTCATGGCCAAAGGCGGCGGCTCCGCGAACAAGTCCTTCCTTTACCAGGAAACCAAGGCGATTCTCAATCCCGACTCCATGATGCGTTTCCTGGAGGAGAAGCTGCGCAGTCTCGGTACCGCGGCGTGCCCGCCGTACCACCTGGCGATCGTCATCGGCGGGACCAGTGCCGAATACGCGCTCAAGACCGCCAAGTACGCGTCGGCTCACTACCTCGACACGATCCCGACGACCGGTTCCCCCGCCGGTAACGGATTCCGCGACCTTGAGCTCGAGGAACGGGTTCTCGACCTGACTCGCCGCTTCGGCATCGGAGCCCAGTTCGGCGGCAAGTACTTCTGCCACGACGTGCGGGTGATCCGTCTGCCGCGCCACGGTGCCTCGTGCCCGGTCGCGATCGCCGTGTCATGTTCGGCCGACCGGCAGATGCTCGGCAAGATCACCGCGGAGGGCCTGTTCCTGGAACGGTTGGAAACCGACCCGGCCAAGTATCTCCCGGACACCACGTCCCAGGACCTGGGGGACGACGTCGTACACATCGACCTGAACCGGCCGATGAACGACATCCGTGAGGAGCTGTCGCAGTACCCGGTCAAGACACGTCTCTCCCTGTCGGGGCCGCTCGTCGTCGCGCGCGACATCGCGCACGCCAAGATCAAAGAACGTCTCGACGCCGGTGAGTCGATGCCCGAATACCTGCGTGACCACGCGGTCTACTACGCCGGGCCGGCGAAAACTCCCGAGGGTTATGCGTCCGGTTCGTTCGGGCCGACAACGGCCGGCCGCATGGACTCGTATGTGGAGCAGTTCCAGGCCGCCGGCGGTTCGATGGTGATGCTTGCGAAGGGAAACCGGTCGAAGCAGGTGACCGACTCGTGCAAAACCCACGGCGGCTTCTACCTCGGTTCGATCGGCGGTCCGGCAGCCCGGCTCGCACAGGACTGCATCAAGTCCGTCGAGGTCTTGGAGTACCCGGAACTCGGTATGGAAGCGGTCTGGAAGATCGAGGTGGAAGATTTTCCGGCGTTCATCGTCGTCGACGACAAGGGCAACGACTTTTTCGCGGCAACGACGAAACCGGTGTTGACCATTCAGGTCGGGTAACCGGTTTTTCTGTCGTCGGTGGTGGGCCTATGCGGACAGGCACCAAAGTCTTAGGCTGCACGGTTATGAATTCTCAAAACCCGTACCTACCGCCGCAGGGGCAGCAGCCGCCCGCACCGGCGGCTCCGGTTCCCGGACAACACCATCCGCAATACGGCTATCCGAGTCCACCTCCGCCGGTCGGCGGGCCGGTGTCCGGTGGCCCCGTTTCCGGGGCGCCGGACACCGCCGGGATGTCCCCGCCCGGAGGAGACATCGGGTTCACACCCCCACCGCCGACCATGCCGCACGGCCCGGGTATGCCTCCGCCGGTCGACCTGACCGGCGGGTCCACCGAGGTTAAACGCCCATTCGTCGCGGTGTTCGCCACCATCCTGTTGGCCGTCCTCGCCCTCCACTTCCTGATCATCGCCGTTCTCGATGTGACGGAAATCCTCTACCACACCTTCGCCATCGGTTACAGCAACGAGGCCGTCATCATGGGGGCTATCTACAAGGGAATTATGTTCTTTGTGGCGATGCTGGCGGCGATCCTCACCGCCGTCGGCATCGACTTCGGACGCATCCTCGGCGCCGGGATCGCCGGTGCCGCGATGTGGCTGGCCTCCGGTGCGTGGCTGGAAATCATGCTGCCGTTGATCGACCTCAACGTGTCGGCATACCCGGCCTCGCACTACCTGCGCTTCGTTCTACCGGTATTGGCGGGATTCTTCGGCATCGGGGCGTTGTTGACGCTGGCGGCATCCGGCTTCAGTGAATGGTCCGTCCAACGGAGGAAAAGCAAGCGAGCGTAGAAAACGGCTGTTCAGTCGAGGGGCGGCTCCGGCGGTGCTGCCGAAAGCTCCTGCGTACAACATCGGTGCGCAGGAGCTTCTCGGTATTGGGGTCCGTTCACCCGATCGGCCGCTCGCGACGAACGGATTCACGGACGCTTTCAAACCGAGACCGGTCGGGGTGGTCGGCTTTCACACCGGCGGGTTGTTCGGACCCAGCCTATTCGGTGGTTTTGCCGGGACGTCGTTTCGCGTAGGCGTCTACGTACTCCTGGCCGGACAGCTCGGCTATGGCGTCCATGATCTGGTCGGTGACCGCGCGCAGGGTCACCCTGTTGTCGTGCATGCCCTCGTAACGCGCGAAATCGAGCGGCTTTCCGATGTTGACCTGTACTTTGCTCATCCTGGGCACGGTTTTACCGGTGGGGAGCACTTTGTCGGTCCCGATGAGACCGATGGGTATGACCGGCGCGCCGGTCGCCAACGCCAGACGCGCCACTCCAGTCTTTCCTTTATGGAGCCTCCCGTCGGGGCTGCGGGTGCCTTCGGGAAAGATGGCGAACAGGCGCCCCTCGTTCAAAACCTGCTCACTTGGCCCGAGAGCCTGCGCACTTTTTCGTCCGCCGGAGCGGTCGACGGCGATCTGACCGAGGCCCTTGACCGTCGCGCCGATCAACCGGCCCTTGACACCGGTGCGGACGAAGTACTCGACCTTCGCCATCGTGGCGATGTGACGAGGCGTCGTCAGGGCAAGGAAATAGTGATCGGCCACCGACAGGTGGTTACATGCGAGGATGGCCGGGCCCTCCTCGGGTATGTTCTCGCGGCCTTCGAACCCGGGACGCCACGCGACACGGATCATCGGTGCGACCGTCAACCGCAACGTCTTGTAAAGCACGCACGTCTCCCCGTTTGAAATGCTGGGACAGCCCCTCAAGGTTGCTCGACCAGCCAACGATAGACCCCCGCCTTGAGCCTGTGACCACCGCAATCCCCGTTTGAGGTTGTCCGCACACGAAGCCACTCCACAACGTCGGACGGCAAGGAGTACGGCGCGGCAACGGCCGGTATCGCCGCCGCTTTGCGGTCGCCACCGTAGACATCGGGGTGCCTCGATGGCGACGTTCGTCTCCGGGCCACGACGAATGGAGTCCAATCACGATTTCTTGTGGATGGACGGTAAGTCGGTCCCGCCGTTTTGCCGAGATTCCCGGCAGGACGGCGTATAACGGTTAGCGTGTTCTCATGAGACGAACCACCGTCGCCGTCACAACTGCGCTGGTCGTCGTGGCTACCTTGACCGCCGTATTCATCGTGGGGCGTGACAGCGACGACCCACCCAGTGCCGCAGCGGAGCCGTCCCCCGGCACCGAAGAGGTCCCTCCTACTCCTGAACCGCCGTCGGCGCAGCCCGTGCCACCGCCTGAACCCATTGAGCCGGACGACTCCTGGGACGGCCCCGCGGGGACGATGACCCGCACCGGCAGCGACTCCGTCGCACTGACCTTCGACGACGGGCCCAGTCCGGCGTGGACACCGAAAGTGCTCAACACGCTCGCGGACTGGGGTGTGAAGGCCACGTTCTGCGTCGTGGGCAAAGAGGCCAGAGCTTATCCCGACCTGGTTCGTGACATCGTCGACGGTGGACACACTCTGTGTAATCACAGCTGGAACCATGAGCTCGATCTCGGACGGCAATCGGTCAAAAAGATCCGTGCCAATCTGGACCGCACCAACCGGGCCGTCCGGGATGCCGTTCCCGACGTAGACATCAGCTACTACCGGCAGCCGGGTGGACAATGGACAAAACGTGTCGTCAAGGTGGCCCTGGAACAGGGCATGGTCCCCGTCCACTGGACCGTCGACCCAAGCGACTGGGACAAGTCGGTCAAGGCAGGGCACATCGAGAAGGAGGTGCGGGGAGCGACCAAAGCCGGTTCGATCGTCCTCATGCACGACGGCGGCGGCGACCGGCGCAGCACCTCGTCGGCCTTGAAACCGATTCTGTCCGACTTGACGTCCCGCTTCGAGCTGATCGCTCTACCACCCCGATAAAACGAGGTCATGGACACACGCCACCGGTTCGTGCGGATGTGGCCGGTCAGCCGGTCGTCACCGATTCCGTTTTCTGGCGCTCACGTTCCTCTTCCAGCTGTTCTTGGATGCCGCTCTTGGTCTTCAACGCGACTTCCTTGATCGCTACCAGGCACAGGATCGACAGAGCCGACACGGCTGCCGCAACCAGGAAGATGGTGGCCGTTCCATCGCCGTAGGCCATCCGGACAAGGTCCGCGAGCGGTTTCGGCAGGTCGTCGAGAGCACCGATACCGACCTCGCCGTCCGGGGCCGCCGATGGATCGATACCGAGCGAGGACAAGCCGTCGAAGATCAAATCCGCTACACGAGTCGCCAAGATCGCGCCCAGTACCGACACCCCGACCGTCCCGCCCAGCGACCGGAAGAAGGCGAGCATCGAACTGGCGATGCCCAGGTCCGACGGCGCAACCGCGTTCTGGACCGGCAGAACCAGGTTCTGCATCAACATGCCCGTGCCCGTACCCAGGATGAACAGGAACACCCCGATGAGCACCATGTTGGTGTCGTGACGGATCGTCCCCAACAACGCGAATCCGGCGGTCATGAAGATGCCACCGGTCAGCAGGAACCGTTTCCAGCGTCCGAACCGTGTGATGAGCCATCCTGACGCCGACGACGCGATCGTCGACGAGATGATCATGGGCAGCATAAGCAGACCGGCAGCAGTGGGTGAGTAGCTGCGGGCGATTTGAAAGTACTGCCCGAGAAAGACGGCCCCTCCGAACATCGCCGTGCCCACCGCGATACCCGCCAGGGTCGCCAGGACGGTCGTGCGGTCCCGGAACAGGCGCAGGGGAATGATCGGTTCGGCGACCTTGGTTTCGACGAACACGAGCAGCGCGAGCATGGCGACGCCCATCCCGACGAGGAGGAACGACGTGCCCGAGGCCCAGGCGAACTGATCACCCGCCAACGTCACCCAGATCAGCAGGGAACAGACCCCGCCGGTCAGCAGGCCGGCTCCCAGGTAATCGATCGACACCTTGCGTTTGATAACCGGCACGTTCAGGGTGCGTTGTACCACCAGCAGCGCGATGATCGCCAGCGGTGCTCCGGCGAAGAAACACCAGCGCCACCCTAGGGGGCTGTCAACGATGACGCCGCCCAGCAGCGGTCCCGCGATGGTCGCCACCGACATCACCGCCGCGATCGGTCCCATGTACTTGCCGCGCTCCCGCGGCGAGACGATGACACCGATGACGATGACGATCAGCGACTGAAGACCACCGAGGCCGAGGCCCTGCAACGCGCGCCACGCGATCAAGGTCTCCACGGACTCCGAGAAACCCGCCGCGATCGAGCCGATCGTAAAGATGGTGATGGACAGCTGGACCAGCAGTTTCTTACTGAACAGGTCCGCCAGCTTTCCCCAGATCGGCGTGCTGGCCGTGGAGGCGAGAAGCGTGGCCGTGACAATCCACGTGTACTGATTCTGCGACCCGTTGAGCGCGGTGATGATCGTCGGCAGTGCGGTCGACACGATCGTTGACGACAGGAAGGCGGTCATCATCGCCAGCAGCATTCCGGCCAGCGCCCGTACGACGTCGCGCTTCGACATCGTGTCGGCGGGATTCTCCGTTGACGCCGTCGCCACTGACGGCTCCGGTGTTTTCGCACTGGACACGGGCACGAGGAAAACTCCTGAAGCTTGACCTGTCGATGGAGCGGACGAGATCGGCCCCGACGGCCGGCTCCGCAGAATAGTTGAGAGTTGCAACTATATCTCCGGTGCAGGCCGCCCCGCAATCGAACACCCTGTGACCTGAGCCGCTAACGTTCCAAATTCTTCGCTTCGACGTCCCAGATACCGGACTCTCTCAACTGGTGAAGCAAGCGGGTCAACTCCACCAGGTCCTCCTGTGGCCATGTACCCAACTGGGCGGTCAGCAAACGGCGACGCGCCGCCAACTGGGCAGACACGGTTTCCCGGCCGCTCTCGGTCAGCGACACCAGCTTGGCTCGGGCGTCCCGGGGGTCCGAAACACGGTGAACCAGCCCAAGCCGCTCCACCACGTCGATTTGCCGACTGACCGTCGACAACTCCTGGTTCAGTGTCGCCGCGACCTCCGACACGCGGCGAGGCTGCCCCGACGACAACAACGCCACGAGCGCATACGCCGACGGATCCAAGCGGGGGTGAACCGCTCTGGCCAACTCCCGTGTCATCAAACGTGACCGGCGAATCAGCAACTGGAGCTCCTGCTGGAGCGCTCGAAGCACCTCGTCGTCGGCCACCGCATCACCCTTTGCTCGCTGCTGACAGCTCGCCATGATTGTGCCCGAATCATGCCTGCGCCCCAAAACGAGGCCACGGTGACGCCCCACCGAGTAGCAAAACGGTGAGCGAACCGGCCGAGCGGGCCACCGTAACTCCGATATCCGCATTTCCGTTATGCGGTCCCCGTCCAGGTGGAAACAGAAGGTCGACGGCCCGGCATAGCCGTTGCCGGTGACATCGATCACCGCGGTGACCACATCACCGTCAAACGACATCTTTTTCACCGTGAACGTTTGTTGATGCCCGATGCTCGCACTGTCACTCCAGTCGCGGATCTCATCTCGTCCCACATACCGATGTCCGAGTGCGTCGACGACGCCGTCGTCGGTGAACTCGGCGAGGAAACCGGTCCGGTCACTCTCGTTAACGGCATACATCAGCCGTTCAACCGGCGGCGGCAAGCGCGTTTCGGTCATGATGTTCCCCCTTCATCCGCGTCAGATTAACCATTATCGCCCCGTTCGATCACGCAGTGTCACGTAGTCGGCATCGTCTTTGCCTGCCGACTGGGTGCCGTAGGCGGGTATTTCGCAGGAGGAGGGGGCGGTTTCGGGTGGTTCCGGGCCTTGAGGCCTGCCTCTCCGTCACGTCTTAAAGTGATGCGGACATATATGCATATACCTCTTGGAGATCTTCATGGCGGACCCGATTTACGACCGGAAAGACCAGCTCAACCAGATTGAGGACGGGCTACTGGACGGCGAAAGCATCATCGCCGTTTACGACGCCATAGGCGTTTCCACCGGGTTCCTGGGGATCACGACCAAACGCGTCATCATCATGGACAAATCCTTCGTGGGCAAGAAAATTGCGCTCACGTCCATTCCGTACGCCAGGATTTCCAGCGTCAGCGTCGTCAGCAACCGCTCCTTCGCCGGGCAGTACTTCTCGTCCGGGACGATAGCCATCCACGTCGGAACCCAGCTCTATGAAGTCGAGTTCCGGGGCGACAAGAAAACGCACCACGCCCACCAGGCGATCATGCACTACATTTCCCTGTAGAGCCGACAGCGCAAGCCGGATCGCCCGATACGGCTTGCGCTCGCTCTCATCACACGTTAACCCTGCGTGAAGCGCCGTCCACGAGGGAAGCCGCGATCAGCATGACGGCCGGAACGATCCCCAGAACGAAACCACTCGGCCCGATGAGCGCGACGCAGCCGACCGCCCACGCCAGCAAGGTCCAGCCGACGTAGGCAGGTGCCGGCTTCCCCTCGTTTGCCAGGCGACCGACGAGCATCCCCAACAAAAACCCGATCACCGCGAAACCGCCCGGGAGCGCCCAAAAAATCGCGAGCGAATCGTCCGAGGCCGTCCCATTCCGCAAACCCCCGGACAGCCACTCCGACCAATAGGGGTGCGGCAGAAAAACAATGATGTGAAGAACCGAGATGGCCACCATCAACCGGGCGGCCCACTTCGACAGCATGACGGGATTCATGGCACAACGATCCACCGGCGCCGACTTCGAAGCCTCACCCGTGCGAGGGACACCGGTACGTCGCTGAGGGGAGCCGACGGAAAACGGTGGCGGTTGACGGTAGAGAACCCGTGGGGGCCTCCAACCTCCGCCCCATATTGTGATCGTAACCCCACAGAGCTTAAGGGACCCTGAATCGGTGGTGCAGGTTGTGGATAAAGGGGGTGCCTGTGGAAACCGTTTCGGGTCGACAGCGGCCACGGCGGTCGGTACCGGTCGTGGGGATGATGGGAACGTTGGAACGGACGACGATTCAGGCGTGAGGGGGGCGCCAGACGACCAAGGCGGTTTCCCTGCTGATTCTCGTCCTGCGCGCCGCCTTGAACGGGCCGACGACCGCTTCCAGTTCCGCGCGCTCCTGCTCCAGAGTGTCGACGTGGGACATCAATTCGGTCACGTGGACGCGTAGCGCCGTCACCTGGTGTTCCAGCTGCATGATCCGTTTGATGCCCGCCAGGTTGACGCCGTCCTCCTGGCTCAGCCGCTGAATCTCACGAAGTTGCGCGACATCGCGCAGGCTGTAACGGCGTCCTCCACCGGCGGTCCTCGCCGGTTGCACCAGACCAAGACGGTCGTATTGCCGCAGTGTCTGAGGGTGCATACCCGCCAGCTCGGCCGCCGCCGAAATCACCAACACCTTGGCGTCCAACGCCGCATCCGTCATGGGCGGTTGTTCCGCGCTACGACGGGAATGACGACTCGCCATGACGCCACCACCTTCAACTCGGTCATTTCTAAGGCGAACTTCGTGCTTATTTTCGGGTTATGTCCATTTTTGCCAACCCGGGTTGCTACGTCAAGCTTGGGTGCCAACCGCGTGATCGATCTCGTCGCGCGGCGGCTTCGGCCCCTCCTGAGCGAAGTCTTCCAACGCCTTACGGGCCTCGGGAGACAGTCGTTGCGGAACATCGATGTCGATGGTGACCAGTAGGTCGCCGCGGCTGCCGTTGGCGCGCGCCACTCCCCGGCTGCGAACCCGTAGTGTGCGGCCGGACGGAGTGCCCGGTGGAACCCGCACGGTCACCGGTCCCTCCAACGTCGGCACACGAAGGTTCGCGCCCAACGCCGCTTCGCTGAAACTGACCGGCACCTTCAACAGCAGGTTGTCGCCGTCTCGGCCGAACAGGGAATGCGGTTTCACCGAAACCAGGACGTAGAGATCTCCCGACGGTCCGCCACGTGTGCCGGGCTCACCGCGCCCGCTCAAACGAATGCGTTGACCGTCACGCACTCCGGACGGTATCCGCACCGTCAACGTGCGGGTTTTCGTAACTCCGCCGGTGCCTTCACACTCGGCGCATTTTTCCTGAACGATCGTGCCAACCGCATCGCAGTCGCGACAGGGTTCGGACAGACTGAACGCGCCCTGGTTGACCGTGCGGACCCCGGCGCCCATACACGTCGGACAGGTTTGAGGCACGGTCCCGGGTTTTGCTCCGTTGCCGCCGCAGTTGTCGCACACGCCCGGTGATCGCAGTTTCAACGGCAACGTGATGCCGTTGACGGCGTCGGTGAACTCCAACTCCACGCTTGTCTCGACGTCGCGGCCCTTCATCGGTCCACGACGCCTGGGGCCCCCGAAAAAGGAACCGAACAAGTCGCCGATCCCGCCACTTTGCCCGCCGAAGCCGCCGGCTCCGGCGCGCGCCTGAGCCATGAGGTCGTCGAAGTCGAACGACGCGCCACCTTCGCCCATGTGGGCTGCACGGCGAAACGCCCCAGCTCCCAACAGGGAGCGGGTCTCGTCGTACTCCTTGCGTTTCTTGTCGTCGGAGAGAACCGAGTAAGCCTCGGAGACCTCCTTGAAGCGTTTCTCGGCCTCGGCGTTTCCGGGATTGTGGTCCGGGTGCAGATCACGCGCCATGTGACGGTATGCGCGTTTGATATCGGAGGTGGGAGCGTCCTTGGCAACACCCATGACCTTGTAGAAGTCCTTCTCCAGCCAGTCACGTGACACCATGTCGGACGCTCCCCCTCTCGTTTGTCGAACTCGGTTACTTCGGTTTTACCGCTGACCGCCGTCTTCGGACGCGTCGGGTCCGGAGCTCTTGCCGTCGGCGTCGGACCGGTCGGTGTCGTCGTCGGCTTCGGTCTCGGTGGGTTCCTCGGGTGCTTCGGCGTCGGAACCTTCGGCCACGGCATTCTCGACGATCTCGCCCTTGAGCGCTTCTTCGTCGTCGGGAACGTCGCGGTCCAGGTTCGGAGTCTCCGCACCGGTGGATTTTTCACCGGTCGCCTCGGTCACGTCTGCGGCCCCGTCGACGTCGGGTGACGCCTCGCCGTCGGACGACGAATCATCCGCGTCCGACGATTCGTCGGTGGTCGCAGACACCTTCTCGGACGTCTTGCCTTCATCGGCGGGGGGCCCGGCGTCGGCGTCGGACGGTTCGGCCACCGCCACCATCGCCGCCCGAACCAACCGGTCGCCCAATCGGTATCCGCGCCGCATCACGTCGATGCAGGTCGGCCCGGTCACATCGTCGGAGTGCATGTGAGCGACGGCCTCGTGGACCATCGGGTCGAACTCGTCGCCCTTGTCACCGAACGTTTCCAAGCCGAGCTTGCTCAGCGTGTTCAGCAGCCCTTCGGCCACGGAACCGAACGGTCCGACCAGGTCACCGTGGTCCCGCGCCCGATCGATGTCGTCCAGTACCGGCAGAAGAGCGGTCATGACGTTCGCGGTTGCGGCTTCGGCTGCCATCTGACGGTCGCGGTCGACGCGTTTGCGGTAGTTGTGGTATTCCGCGGTGATCCGTTGCAGGTCCCGAGTGCGTTCGTCGAGCGCCTCGGCCAACTCAGAAGCCGCGGCCGCCTCAACGGAATCGGGCTCGACGGGTTCGGCCGCAGCCTCGTCCGCCGTGGCCTCACCGTTCTGGGAGTCCTCGGGTTTCTTGTCGTCGGTCACTTCTTGTCGTCCTCGTCGACGATTTCGGCGTCTACCACGTCGTCACCGTTGTCGGCCTTGCCCGCGTTACCGGTGTCGGCTCCACTTGCTCCGGCTGCTCCGGCTGCTCCGGCTGCTCCGGCTGCTCCGGCTGCTCCGGCTGCTCCGGCTGCGCCCGCGGCCCCGTCTTCGTCGGTCTGCTGTGCGGCATACATGGCGGCACCGGCTTCCTGCGACACCTTGATCAAAGCCTCGGTGGTGGTCTTGATCTTGTCGAGGTCGCTTCCGCCCAGAGCGGTCTTCAGCTCGGACAGGGAGCTTTCGATCTCGCCCTTCTTGTCCGCTGGAATCTGCTCACCGGATTCGGCCAGCAGTTTCTCCGTCTGGTAGACCCAGGTTTCGCCGAGGTTGCGCGTCTCGGCTTCTTCCTTACGCTGGCGGTCTTCGTCGGCGTGGTCTTGAGCGTCACGCATCATCCGCTCGATGTCGTCCTTGGGCAGCGACGAGCCACCGGTGATCGTCATCGACTGCGCCTTGTTCGTGGCGGTGTCCTTGGCCGAAACGTTCACGATGCCGTTGGCATCGATGTCGAAGCTGACCTCGATCTTCGGCACACCGCGCGGCGCCGGCGGGATACCGGTGAGCTCGAACGTGCCGAGCTTCTTGTTGTAGGCCGCGATTTCACGCTCACCCTGGAACACCTGGATCAGCACCGACGGCTGATTGTCGTCGGCGGTGGTGAAGCTTTCCGAACGGTTCGTCGGGATGGTGGTGTTGCGTTCGATCAGTTTCGTGAAGATGCCGCCCTTGGTTTCGATGCCCAGGCTCAGGGGCGTGACATCGAGGAGCAGAACGTCCTTGACCTCACCCTTAAGGACACCGGCCTGGAGCGCGGCACCGACGGCCACGACCTCATCGGCGTTGACGCCCTTGTGAGCGTCACGGCCCAGGATCTCCTTGACCAGGCCGGCGATGGCCGGCATACGGGTCGATCCACCGACCAGAATGACGTGGTCGATGGCCGAAACCTTGACGCCCGCGTCGCGCACGGCCTGCTCGAAAGGCTTC
Source organism: Candidatus Stackebrandtia excrementipullorum (assembly GCA_019113825.1). Taxonomy (GTDB): domain Bacteria; phylum Actinomycetota; class Actinomycetes; order Mycobacteriales; family Micromonosporaceae; genus Stackebrandtia; species Stackebrandtia excrementipullorum. The sequence goes on from DXGR01000005.1 coordinate 44,400, forward strand.
TTGCAGCGGTCGCGCAGGTCGGCGGTCATCTTCTCGAACTCGGCGCGCGTGAGATTCAGGTCCAGGTGCAACGGACCGTCGGGGCCTGCGGTGATGTACGGCAGGTTGATGGAGGTCTGCGTGGCCGCAGACAGCTCGATCTTCGCCTTCTCCGCGGCTTCCTTCAACCGCTGCAACGCCATCTTGTCCTTGGACAGGTCGACGCCGTACTGACCGTTGAAGGTCTTCACCAGGTGGTCGATGAGACGGTCGTCCCAGTCGTCACCGCCGAGGTGGTTGTCACCGTTGGTGGCCTTGACCTCGACGACTCCCTCACCGATCTCCAGAACCGAGACGTCGAAGGTACCGCCGCCGAGGTCGAAGACCAGGATCGTCTGGTCGCTGTCGCTCTTGTCCAACCCGTAGGCCAACGCCGCCGCGGTGGGCTCGTTGACGATGCGCGAAACATTGAACCCGGCGATCTCGCCGGCTTCCTTGGTGGCGGTCCGCTCGGCGTCGCTGAAGTACGCCGGGACGGTGATGACCGCGTCGCTGATGGTTTCACCCAGGTACGCCTCGGCGTCGCGCTTGAGCTTCATCAGCGTGCGGGCGCTGATCTCCTGCGCGGTGTAGTGCTTGCCGTCGATGTCAATGGACCAGTCCGAACCCATGTGACGTTTGACCGAGCGGATGGTGCGGTCGGGGTTGGTGACCGCCTGCCGTTTGGCGACCTCTCCGACAAGAACCTCGCCGTTCTTGGCGAACGCCACGATCGACGGCGTGGTGCGGGCCCCTTCGGCGTTGGTGATGACCGCGGGCTCACCGCCTTCAAGAACACTGACGCAGGAGTTTGTCGTTCCCAGGTCGATTCCGACCGCACGTGCCATGTGTTGCTCCCCCAAAAGAGTGGATACCGTCAAAACAGCCGCTCGGGTTGAGCCGCCTGGACTCAATGTTGCGTCGGGAACCGGCGATTGTCAAGTCGAAAATTGAGTCGAGGGCGCTCAAGGTAGCGCGTTGGCCTGCGTCGACTCGCCCGACACGGAGCCGCCCAACGATCATCAGCGGCCGGTGCCGCCGTAGGCTGATTTGGTAATCGGGTTGTTCACCGCACGGCCGACGGATTGTCACGTCGGCTTTCGGTGCCGACTACGCCAGACATCTGAACACTCACATAAGAAGTGGTGAACCGACATGCCGGCGATCGTTGTAGTTGGTGCGCAGTGGGGCGACGAGGGTAAGGGAAAGGTCGCCGACCTGCTTGGCGGACAGGTCGACTACGTCGTCCGTTATCAGGGCGGCAACAACGCAGGCCACACGGTGGTTACCCCGGACGGGGAGAAATTCGCCATCCATCTGACTCCGGTGGGCATTCTCACACCCGGTGTCGTACCCGTGATCGGTAACGGGGTCGTCGTCGACCCCAAATTTCTGCTGCACGAACTCGACGGCCTGGCCGCGCGTGGGGTCGACATCTCCAATCTGCTGTTGTCCGGTGACGCACACCTGGTCATGCCTCATCATCGGGCCCTCGACCGTGTGGTCGAACGCTATCTCGGATCGGCGCGCATCGGCACCACCGGCCGTGGCATCGGCCCCGCCTACGGGGACAAGGTCGGTCGAGTGGGTATCCGTGTTCAGGACCTTTTGGACCCGGGCATTCTGGCCCAGAAGCTCGACATGGTTCTGCGGGAGAAGAACCAGGTCCTGGTCAAGGTCTACAACCGCAAGGCCATCGATGCCGCCGCGGTGGTCGAGGAGTACCTCGGTTACGCCGAACGTCTGGCCCCCTACATCGCCGACACTCGCCTCGTGTTGGACAAGGCACTGTCGCGCGGTGACACGGTCCTCCTCGAGGGCGCTCAGGCGACGATGCTTGACGTCGACCACGGAACTTACCCGTTTGTGACCTCGTCGAACCCGACGACCGGTGGAGCGTGTGTCGGTTCGGGTGTCCCTCCGACGCGTATCGATCGCGTCATCGGCATCATCAAGGCGTACACCACGCGGGTCGGTTCCGGCCCGTTCCCGACCGAACTGTTCGACGAGTACGGGCAGCATCTGCTGAAGACCGGGGGCGAATACGGTGTCACGACCGGTCGGGAACGACGCTGCGGTTGGTTTGACTCCGTCATCGGGCGGCACTCCGTGCGTGTCAACGGGATTACCGACCTCTTCCTGACGAAGGCCGACGTCCTGTCCAGCCTGGACAGGGTACCGATCTGTGTCGGTTACGAGATCGACGGTGAGTACCACGAGGAGATGCCGATGACGCAGACCGGCCTCCACCACGCGGTGCCGCGTTACGAGTACCACGACGGCTGGGCGGAGGACATCTCCGAGTGCCGTCGGTTCTCCGAGCTTCCCAAGAACGCCCAGTCCTACATCGAACGACTCGAGGACCTGTGCGGCGCACGGATCAGCGTCGTCGGGGTGGGGCCGGGCCGCGATCAGAACATCGTCCGGCACGACCTGATGTGACGAGGCCGACCGGCGACCGAGAATGTGGCCGCAGCATGGTCGGGCAGGTTGGCGACCACGCTGGCGAACCTGGCGGTCGCCGGTCATACTGTGTGGGCGAGGCGAGGAATCGGTGCCGCACCGGCGAAGGCGCGTCGCGACACGAAGCCGATACACATGCAGGAGACAAGTCGATGGGGCGCACGCTAGGGCCGTTTACCGACGTGTCCACAGCGCGAGTCGACGGCGCCTACGAGATTTACGAGGGCACCGACGACGAAGGCCGCAACATCGAGATCCTGACGTTGGGTATTTCGTCCTCCAAGGACCCGTCGCGGCGTGCTCTGCTGTCCGACACGGTCGCCTGGGCGCACGCCACGCGTGGACCGGCCGACGCGCCCATTCTCAAAGCCGATCTCAACGACGAGCAGCCGTACGTGGTGACACTGCGGCAGACCGGGTACCGCGGTGTTGAACGCATGCTGGAGCGCATGCTCGCGATGGGCCCGGCCACAGGTCCGTTGCCCATGACGACCGGGGCGACCACGGGCCAGATTCCGCGCGTTGTCCACCAGCACAGCAACCCGCACGGTATTCCCGCCGTTCCGGGCTCTCCAGCCGGGTCGCCGGTGACTCCGAATTCGCCGATGACGCCGTATCTCACCGCGGCGAAGCGGACGCGCCCCGGCTGGCTCATCCCCATCGTGATCATGTTGAGCCTCATCGTCCTGGGCGGTGGGGCCTTTGTCGTGGTCCTGGGGTTGGGTAGCGGCGACGACATGGTCGCCGACGCGCAGGAGGAACCGCCGCCGATGCACGACGGTGCCGAACCCGACGTCTCGCTCAATCTGCCGGAGTACCTTGCGGACCTGCCGCCGGTGGACCTCTTCGGTCCACGGTTTGAGGGCGCCGAAGGCACGGTGGTGCAACCGCCGGGCTGGCCGTTCGCGTTCCGGGTCCCGGACGGTTGGAACTGTCAAACGGGCGATCCCGAACACCTGATGCCGGTTCTCACGTGCAAGGGCAGCAACGGAGATAACGACGCCGCCCCCGACGCGCTTCATCTGGAGCTGGTGCCCTGCCCCGGCGAGTGTGGCCCCCGGCAGCGCGAGGCGTTGGAGGCCGACTGGAACTCCGACCCGGCCGACCGCTACGACGACGACACCCTGTACTTCGAATCCGGTTCCGCATCCGAATACGAGCTGTCGGTGAGTCGGTTCATCACGCCGCAGCAGAACGCCGAACTCAACCCCGAGCATCTCCAACTCATCGTGTCCGGCATGAGTTCGACAGGTGACTCGACGCCGTTGCGGCAGTCGATCAACGACATCGTGACCCAGACCCAGACCGTCGATTGACGTGGTGGGCGCGGTCGCGCCGAATCGTCGTGTGAGCGCGGACCGAAAGACACCCGGTCGAGGTCGCTCACGTTACCGACGTCGCGCCCGAACCATCGGGCACGACGTCGACGGCGGTACTTCGGAGAACGTCGGGGTCGTGCAGGTCACATGCGCCGACCGCCGCCAACAGGCCTAAAACCGGCAGAACGCGACGGTGGCGTCGTCCTGGACCCGATCGCGGCGCCATTGTTTGGCCGTCGGGTCCGACTCTTCCAGTTTTCGTGTCCTGGTGATGATCTCTTCGGGGCCGTGTGAATCGGCCAGGTTCAACAGGCCCAGCCACGTCAGTTGACCGAACGGCGACACCAGTCGGGTGGCGCCGTCGCTGGCCAGCAGCGCGCGCCTGGCCTGGGAGCGGCTCAACTGTCCCGCCACGGCTCGGTAGGCGCTTTGGGGGTCTGCCGCCGCGATCGGGAACCCGTCCGGCCGGTTACGCATGCGGGTAAGCCGGGCGGCCCGTCGACGGGCGATGTCGAGGAACGGCGGGGTGCCGTACTCGGTATCGCCGTAGTCCTCCAGGTTGAGTCGTGCGTAACGGTCGTCGGTCAGAACGATCGGTTCTTCGCTGCCGTCGTCGACGACGAGTGTGGCGTTCGACAGGATCAGGTATTCGACGGTTTCCTGGTTTTGTCGCACTACGACAACGGTCGCCGCAGGCGTCTCGGGATGCTTGAGGTCGCAACGGCCGTGGTGAGCCGATGCCGTTTCGGCCAATGCGGTGGCGAGCACATCCGGTAGCGGCGCCGCCAGGTCGGCGCCGGTGCGCAATAGCGCGGTGCCGAGGGTCTTCACATACCAGGACAGGCCGTGGACACAGTGGCGCTCGGTGTCGTCGTCGAGCGCGTCGCCCATGCCGCCGCCGCCTAGGACGACCACCATGTCGGGGCCGCTGCCGAGCCAGTCCTCGTTCTCTTTGAAGGGACGTGTCGGGGTGGAAACGCCGGTGACTTTCACGGTGTTGAGTCTGACACGTGTCAATGACTGGACGAACCCGTAGTAAGCGTCGACACTTGTCCTTATGTCGCTTCCCACGCCTGTGCTGGATCTCGCCTCCGATGTGGTGCCCGATGCCGAGGATCAGGGCAAACTGGCGTTTGCCTATGCCTACGGACCGCTACTGAACGGTTTCGGTGGCGATGACGAACTCGGGCTTGTCTGTGTGTGGGATCACGACGTGGTGCCCGACGGTGTTCCGGCCAAGGCCGAACACATGACTCAACGTGAGTTCGACGCCGCCGTGTCGACGGTCGCGGAAGGGCGGGTATGGCAGGCCTCGGAGCGAAAATCACTCACCGATGTTGCCGCGTTCGCATACGGTGTGCTGTTGTCCGATGACGAGGGTGCCGGGACGGCGGCACGTGGCACCGTCGGTGATTTTCCGGTTGCCCTTGCCCAGACGACCGGGCGGCGACTGGCCGTGGAGGCGGGCCGTGTGGATCGTCTCCTCGTGGACGAGCCCGACCGCTGGTTGCGAGCCGACATCCTGTCGACGGCTTTGTACGGTGCGTACGTGGCCTGGTTCTCCGCCCACGAGCGTTATTTTCCGGGGGCGCGGTGGAGGGCCGAATACGCACGGTATTTCGAGTTCGACGTCGCTGTGCTGGAGTTGGAAGATGCGTTGTGGCGCGCCGACGGGCCCGGTGAGACGGCCGACTGCTACCGCAAGTTCACCGAACTCATTTTGAACGATTTGTAGGTTCAGCGACGGAAAAACGCGTTGGCCGACGGCGAGAGGAGCAGACCGATCGCCGTCACGGCGCCGCACGAGCCCAGGACGGTGAACAGGATTTTGGCTCCGTCGACGTAAAGCGGGTCGAACAGCGCCCGGACCGTCAGGATGAGTGGGTAGACGACGAGCCCGCCGGCCACGGCGACCAGACAGATCCTGGCCCAGGCTTCGCCGCGCATCAGCCCGGGAACCATGACGACGACCAACACGATGGCGATGACCAGGAACGCCCCGATGACGAGGGCCTCGGTCAACGCTGCGGAACGTTTCGAGAGGGTATCGCCGTAATAGACGGTGTAGCCGGGCACACGGTTCAAGGTGCGGTAGACGAAGACCGTGATGAGGACGGCGAAAACGAGGCATTCGGAACTAAGCAGGTAGACCGCTGCCTTGACACTGCGGGGACGCTCGGGCACGGTCGACCTTTCCTGTTCGGGCAGCCACGGGCATGGCGGCGGTCAAGCCAGCCTATGGGGCCGGGGAACCTTCGCGCTTCCTCCGTAACGTCATCTCGACACGGGCGATCGGGGCGAAATCGATACCCGGTTGCGGTAGCGAATCGGGGCCCGATAACATTGCCGGAGTCAGCGCAGCTGACCGAGCGCTCGTAGCTCAACGGATAGAGCATCTGACTACGGATCAGAAGGTTTGGGGTTCGAATCCCTACGAGCGCGCCACCTGGGAAAAGGTCGATTGAAGGATCAGATCGCTTCTCCCACTTGAAAAGGCCGCTCTCGAGCGGCCGTTTTTGTTTTCGTCGCACCGTGTGGTGTTCTCCGAACGTTTCCTCCAAGCTGAGGTCGCGGGCCTTCCGTCGCCTGCAGAATGTGCTCACCGGGGTCTGTGATGTCGATGACGGGCACCGTCGTACACCCACTGGTCGGACACAGGTAAGCGAAGGGGCAAGGCGATGACGGTCTCGAGGTTGAAGAACATTCCGGGAATCGGCGTCGACATGGTCGGGGCGGCGGCCGACGACGCGGAAGATCCGGAGTTTCTTCGATTGGAAAACCTCGACACGGATCTTCGTCCGGCGAGTCTGGCCGTGGAATTGACCAAGGCCGCCACCGAAAGCGACCTGGCCAACAGTTACCTCCCGTTTCGCGGCCACATGTCTCTGCGCGAGGCGGCCGCCGCTCATGTGGGGCGAATCGCCGGCCGAGTCTACGATCCCGTAACGCAGTGCGTGTCGGTGGCGGGCGGCCTCAACGGTGTATTGAACACACTGCTGGCCACGGTCGAACCGGGTGACGAGGTCGTCGTGTGCGACCCCGGCTATGCGGGTTTGATCAACCGGATCCGTCTGGTCGGAGGTGTCCCTTATTTCGTCCGGTCCACACCTACCGCCGATGGTTGGCGGACCGACCCCGCCGCTCTGGCCAATGCGGTCGGGCCTCGCACTGCGGCGGTATTGGTGATGAGCCCGTCCATGCCCACCGGCGGCGTTCTGGACACCACTCACTGGGACGCGTTGGCGGCGGCTTTGGAGCGGACCGACGCGTGGGTCGTCTATGACGCCGCGATGGAGCGCATCCGGTTCGACGGTCGTGCACCCGACCATCCCGCTCGGCATCCGGGCCTCGCCGACCGCACCATCACCGTCGGGTCGGCGTCGAAGGAACTTCGCATGATCGGGTGGCGTGTCGGCTGGGTCGTCGGCCCGCCCGGGATCATGGCCGACATCGGTCTCGTCGGGTTGACGAACGTCGTGTCTCAGGTGGGTATCGCCCAACAGGCGGTTGCGGCCGTTTTGAACGCCGAGGATTCAGAAGCCGACGTGGCGGCGGCCACCGAGATCTGGCGTGAACGATGCGAGGTCGTGCTTGAACAGCTCGCCGAGTACCCGTGTATACGTCCCGACGGTGGGTGGTCCCTGTTGATCGACACTTCACAGCTCGGTTTGACGCCGGCGGCGACGTCCGGGTTGTTGTTCGATCGTGCCAAGGTCGCGGCCACACCCATGGACGGGTGGGGCCCCAGCGCCGCGGGTTATCTGCGGATCGTGTTCGCGAACGAGCCCGTTGAACGGCTCGCCGAACTCCGGGATCGCTTCCACACGGCGCTGGGTTGACGTCCCCCTTTTGCCGGTCGAGAGACGCAACGGCGTACGACCGGCGATGTTTCGCTAGTTGTTCGGCGGCGCCGCGTACACGGCCTGGACGAACTCGGTGAGTTCGGTGTCGGCGAGGTGCCGAGCCAGGTCGGCTTCGCTGATCATGCCGACGAGTTGGTTGTCGGTCATCACCGGTAGGCGCCTGATCTTGTTGTCGCTCATCATCTGAGCGACCTCGGTGGCATCGGCCTCCGAGTCGATCCATATCAGGCGTTCATCACCGAGCTGCCCTGCCGTGATCTCGTTGGGATCGTGCCCGTCGGCTATGCACCGGACGACGATGTCGCGGTCGGTGATGATGCCGTGTAGTCGATTGTCGTCGCCGCATATCGGCAACGAACCGACCTGAAGGTCACGCATCATCTGTGCGGCCTCGGCCAGCGTCATGGTGGCATCGACGCATGTGGCGCCCGAATTCATCATTTCGCGTGCAGTGGTCATGACGACCAACTCCTTGAATGTGAGGGATTTTGCGATGCCCGGACACGGTCCGCGGCATTCGCTCGCGCCCTCAGATTGACACGGAGACGAAACACTCGTTGGGGCTTGACACAATTCGCGTCGATTCCCAGGAAATGCCACGAGACCTGCGCTAAAGGCGCAGTATCGGCCCTATGAAGGCTTACCGATTGATAGCAGCTCACGACGCTCAAGTCGTCGACGTCGATGTTCCCGAACCCGCCGCAGACGAGGTTCTGCTGAAGGTTGGTGGGGCCGGTGTGTGCCACTCGGATCTGCACATTCTGCACATGGCCGAATGGCCGCAGATGCCCATGACGATGGGACACGAAGGTGCCGGTCAGATCGCAAAACTCGGCTCCGGAGTCACCGGGTGGGACGTCGGCGACAACGTTCTCCTATACCTGTGTTGGGGGTGTGGACGCTGTCGCACATGCGCGGCCGGGTACGAAAACTACTGCGAGGTGTACAAGCGGGAAATCGTTCCCGGCCCGGGTCTCGGCTTCGACGGCAGCATGGCCGAGTATGTCGTCGCCCAGGCGCGGTTCCTCGTGCCGTTGGGTGACCTCGACCCGGTCGACGCGGCCCCGCTGACGGATGCGGCGTTGACCCCGTATCACGCGGTCAACATTGCCCGTTCGCACCTGGCGCCGACTTCTCGCGCAGTCGTCATCGGTGTGGGTGGACTCGGACACATGGCCGTGCAGATCCTGACCGCGGTCACCGGCGCGCAGGTCATCGCCGTGGACCTGGAACAGTCGAGGCTCGACCACGCCAAACAGCTGGGCGCCGAGCACACCGTCGTATCGGGTCCCGACACGGCCGCGGAAATCCTGGACCTGACCGACGGTCGTGGAGCCGAGGTCGTTTTCGACTTCGTGGGGGCTGAGCCGACACTGCAGTTGGCAACCGACACGATCGCGCCGTACGGGCAGGTCGTGGTCGTGGGGCTGGCGGAGGGCACGTTGCCCTTTCCCGCCGCGATGCCGCCAATGGGGCTCCCGTGGGGGGCCGGGGCCGTCAAACCGTACGGCGGCACCCGTGCCGATCTGCACGAGGTCATTCGGCTGGCGCAGCGCAAGAAGATCAAGGTCACCACGGAGCGTCATCCGCTCGCCGATGCGCCCCGGGTGATGGAGCAGCTCGAAGCCGGCAAGATCGCCGGCCGGGCGGTGCTCATCCCGTAGCCGAGGAGGCGGTGGTGACACGCGGGCGGATCCGTGGTGGCCTCTTGGCGTCAGCAACCGGCGATAACGGCGTTTGATCCACCGAAATGGATTAGCGTTTGGTTATGTGCCGGGGGGAACATGACAGGGCGGTTGCGCGATTGCGGGCGGTATTGACGACCGTGCCGCCCGACGCGCCCGTGCGGTTGGGTAAACCGAGTTCCAATCTGTTCAGGTTCGGACGCCGCGACCGCACCGACGGTTTGCCGGTGTCGGGCCTGGATTCCGTGATCACATTGGACCGGGATGCGAGAACGATCGAGGTCGGTGGCCTGATCACGTACGAAAAACTCGTCGCGGCGACGCTACCGGAAAAGCTTATGCCCGCGGTGGTTCCGCAGTTGAAAACCATCACGTTGGGCGGCGCGGTGGCTGGACTCGGTATCGAGTCGACGTCGTTCCGCAACGGGCTTCCACACGAATCGGTTGTGGAAATGGACGTGCTCACCGGCTCCGGTGACGTGGTGACCGTTTCGCCGGACGACCCGCTGTTTCGGGCGTTTCCCAACTCATACGGGACGCTCGGTTATGCGGTCCGGCTTGTCATCAAGCTTGTCGAGGTGGAAAACACCGTCGCGCTGTCCCACCACCGGTTTTCCTCGCCGACCGAGGCGTTGGCCGCTGTCGAGCAGCTGTGGAACGACCCTCTTGTGCATTTTCTTGACGGCGTGGTCTTCGACCGCAACGAGATCTACGTGACCGCGGGCCGGTTCGACGATCGTGCGGGGCCGGTCAGTGACTACACGGGCCGGTCGATCTACTACCGCTCGATTCGGGAACGCGACACCGACCGTTTGACGCTGCACGACTATCTGTGGCGATGGGACACCGACTGGTTCTGGTGTTCGGCGGCCCTGGGCCTGCAGAACGGGTTCATACGACGATTGTGGCCACGACAACACCGACGGTCTGACGTGTACCGACGAATAGTGGGGTTCGATCGTCGACTCGGTGTCACCAGACGGTGTCAGGCGTTGCTGGGGCGGCGGCGTGAGGCGGTCTTTCAGGACGTCGAGATTCCGCTGCCACACGCCGCGGGCTTTCTGGAGCGGCTGTGCGACACGGTCCCCATCAGACCGATGTGGTTGTGTCCGCTGAGGAGCGGTGACGACCGGACGTGGCCGCTGTACCCCCTTGATTCCGGCATGGGGTACGTCAACATCGGATTTTGGGCGACCGTTCCCCTGGAAGCGGGCATGTCGTCGTCGCATTACAACCGATTGGTCGAACAACTGGTGGCCGACGCGGGAGGTCACAAGTCGCTGTACTCGACCGTCCATTACGACCGCGAACAATTCTGGAGTTCATACGACGAGGACGCCTACCGCCGGGTCAAGCGGCGCTATGACCCGGACGGGCGTTTCCCGGAGCTGTACAACAAGGTGGTGGGGGATCATGCGACTGGCTGAGGTGTTCACACGGATATACGGCAACGACCCCCCGGTGGGGTTCCGCGCCTATGACGGAAGCAGCGTCGCCACGGGAGGCGGGCCGATACTGGACGTTCGGCGACCCGTCGCCTTGAACTACGTGGCCAGCGCGCGCAAACTGGAGCTCGGCCTGGCGCGTGCCTATGTGACCGGTGCCCTTGACGTCGTGGGCGACCTGTATCAGGCGATGCGTGCGTTGTGGTACCTGGACGTGGACCTGCCCAAACGTGAAATGTGGCGGCTCTTCAACAAGCTGGGCGGTCTGAAGCTGTTGCGTCGACCGCCGTTGCCGCAACGGGAGGCAAAACTGTCCGGTCGGCGACATTCCAAGGCGCGTGACGCTGCAGCCGTCGCCCATCACTATGACGTCGGTAACGACTTCTACCGCCTGGTTCTCGGCGAATCCATGACCTACACGTGCGCGGTCTACGCCGACAAGGTGACGGCGCTGGAGGATGCCCAATACGCCAAATACGACCTCGTCGCGCGGAAACTTGGCCTGAAGCCCGGTATGCGGCTGCTGGACATCGGATGCGGTTGGGGCGGGATGGTGCTTCACGCCGCACGGGAATACGGGGTCACCGTCATCGGAGTGACGTTGTCTCGGCAGCAGGCCGAATGGGCTGCCAAGGCGGTGACCGAAGCCGGTGTCGGTGACATCGCCGAGATCAGACACTGCGACTATCGCGACGTCGCCGAGGAACGTTTCGACGCGATCTCGTCCATCGGGTTGACCGAACACGTCGGCCCCGACAATCTCGCCGACTACTTCTCGTTCCTGTACGACAGGCTGCGTCCCGGGGGGCGGCTCCTCAACCACTGCATCACCAAACCCGACAACCGCGGACCGGCACTGACGCGGGGCGGTTTCATATCGACGTACGTTTTTCCCGACGGGGGCCTGTCCGGGCCGGGCACGTTGGCATCACGTATGCACGACGCGGGTTTTGAACTGCGGCATGAGGAGAACCTGCGCGAGCACTACGCTCTGACCCTTGCCGACTGGGTGCGCAACCTGGAGGCCGACTGGGACGAAGCGGTGAACCTGGTCGGCGAGGAAACGGCGCGGGCCTGGAGGTTGTATCTCGTCGGGTCGCGGTTGGGGTTCGAGTCGAACCACATCCAGCTTCACCAGATGCTGGGGGTACGCACCGGCACCGACGGTGACGCACACATTCCACTCCGTCCACAGTGGGAGTGATCGTCCTCAGAAGAGGCTGAGTGCCGCCATGCCCGTCAACGCGATCACCGCGACGACGGTGAGGGCCGCCCAATGGGGACGCAGTGCCGCCGGCCGTGCGGCGGCCAGCGCGCGTATCCGCACATGACTGCCGACCAGAAGCGACAGCCACACGATCAACAACAGAGCGAGAACGGTGCCCTCGAAGCCGTTCACTCCGTCGGCCAGGACACCACGTGCGGACAGCACCACGAGGACCGTTGAGGCGAGTACGGTTCGTCGCCAGGCGAGACGGGTGCGTTCAGGTTGAGCGCCCGACGGCACGGGCGCCTTCACGGCGCGAAAACCCCGGTGAACACGGCGACCAACAAGCCCACAGCGCCGAACGCGACCAGCGCCGCCAACGCCGTGGGAAACCGTGACAGCGGAAGGTCTTGGCCGTGACGCATGGCTTTTTCGCAGGCGGCCCAGTGAAGGACGGCACGGACGGCACACGCGGCACCCATCAGCAGCAACGTCGCCGCGATGCCTTCGCGCAGTCCCGCGACCCGCAGCGGCGGAAGAAACTGTGCGATGGCGACACCGCCGGCCATCAGAGCCAGCGACGTGCGAAGCCAGGCGAGAAAGGTGCGTTCGTTTGCCAGCGAAAACCGGTAGTCGGGGGCGGTGCCGCTTTCACGCAACCGGTGGGGAGACAGCGATGCCTTCACAGTGCTCACCTGGTCGCGTTTCTTCATGATCTCAGTATCGCGGCAGGCGTACGGGGCGGTGCTTGAAGCGGGTGGAGTGTGATCGATTTCGACCGGTTCCCCCGTCTTGTCCGGTGTCACCTGCGGCGGTATGGTCGGCCGGGGCCCCTCGATACATTCACCGGCACGGTGGCACTTTTTGGGGAGTTCTCACGGTATGCGGATTGCGTAATGTCGTCCGTATAAGGAACACAAACCCGCAGGGGAGAGGAAAAGCGCGATGAGCGACGGATACGACGACACCGCCACCGACGACAGCACCTACGATGACACCACGACCGAGGACACGTCGTCTGACGACTTCATGTACGACCTCAACGGTGACGGTGTCGCCGACGATGTGGTGGTCGCAGGGGACGAGACCTACATCGACGTCGACGGCGACGGCATCGCCGACGCTGTGGAGACCGCCGACGGTGAGATCTTCGCCGACACGGACGGCGACGGCGTTTTGGACTCGCAGCTGATCGACAACGACGGCGACGGCTACATCGACGAGATTCAGACCGACACCGACGGTGACGGCGTTGTGGACC
>DXGR01000032.1 GCA_019113825.1 Candidatus Stackebrandtia excrementipullorum
ACCGCTAGACTCTCCTCAGCGGCCACCGTCTTCTTTCGTTGCGTCACAACAACAATGATCACGATGGCCGCCCCACATCCCGCACCGGCATCCCCCAGCTCACACCCCAAACTCCAACTGGAGTACTAGGCCGGGCGATTCGTTCGGCTATGCCTTTATTGTGGCGATCGCTCTGCTTGGAAGAAATAAACAGACGCAAAAATGTCACATTGAAATGCTTGACTCCATAGATCACTTCCGGAAGGCTCTCAATCTGAGATTCCTGAATCCGGCACTGAAGGACTCTCTATTGCCCGCAATGACAAACCACCCCGAATCTCTGATGAAGAGGTGCGGTCTCTTTGGTTGTGTCAGTTTTAGAGAGGAGTTGTCGTGCTCGGAACACGACGACGCCGAACGGCGACTGGAGCGGCGATAGCCGCAACGGTCGCCGTTCCGCTTATTTTGGGGCCGCAGCCGGTTTATGCGGATCCCGGCGTGGAGAACATGACGCCGGCCGAGGCCATCGCGGCCAAGGTGGACGGCGAACTGCTCTCCACGTTGGAGGCCGAGGGAACAACCGAGTTCTGGATCCGATTGGACTCCGACGCCGACCTGTCCACGGCTTACGAGGCGGAAGGAAAGACCGCCAAGGGAACCGCGGTATACGAGGCCAAGACGGCGCATGCCGAACAGACCCAGGCCGAGCTGAAATCGTTCCTGTCCGACAGTGGAGTCGACTACAAGGGCTTCTGGATCGTCAACACGATTGCCGTATCCGGTGACCTTGACCTGGTCGGCGACCTGGCGGTTCGCACCGACGTAGCCGAGATCCTGCCTCAGCAGGAGATCCCGCTGATCGAGGTCGAACCCGGCGAGGATCTTCCGGCCGTCAACAACGTTGAGTGGGGAATCGACGCCATCAACGCTCCGCAGGTGTGGAGCGAGTTCGGTGTGACCGGCGAGGACATCGTTATCGCCAACATCGACACCGGTGTCCAATTCGATCACCCCGCGCTTGTCGATCAGTACCGCGGCAACAACGGTGACGGAACCTTTACACACGACTACAACTTCTATGATGTGGCCGAGGCCTGTGGTGACACCGTTGCGTGTGACACCAACGGCCACGGCACCCACACCATGGGAACCATGGTTGGCGACGACGGTGACGGAAACCAGATTGGTGTCGCTCCCGGCGCCACCTGGATCGGTACCAACGGCTGCTGCGACTCCGACTTCACTCTGTTGAGCTCGGGTGAATGGATCATTGCTCCCACCGACTCCAACGGTGAGAACCCCGATCCGTCGAAGGCCGCCGACATCGTCAACAACTCGTGGGGAACGACCCAGCCGGTCTACGACCCCTTCTACGAGGAGATCGTCGAAGCCTGGATCGCCGCCGGAATCTTCCCGGCGTTCTCCAACGGCAACAGCGGACCCAGCTGTGACACGACGGGCTCGCCCGGACTGTACGACACGAGCTACTCCACCGGTGCCTTCGACATCAACGGTGACATCGCCAGTTTCTCCGGCCGTGGCCCCGGGTTGGACGGCAACGTCAAGCCCGACATCGCGGCTCCCGGCGTGAACACCCGGTCGGCCGTTCCCGGTGACGGTTACGGCTCCAAGTCCGGAACCTCGATGGCATCGCCCCACACCGCCGGTGTGGTTGGGCTGATGTGGTCGGCTGCTCCCGCGTTGCGCGGCGATGTTGCCGGAACGATCGAAATCCTCAACACCACCGCCATCGACACCGAAGACCTTCAGTGTGGTGGAACGGCGGAGAACAACAACGTGTTCGGTGAGGGCAAGCTTGACGCCTTCGCCGCCGTCTCTGCGTCTCCGGCCGATGGTGTCGGTTCGCTGAACGGTGCCGTCACCTCGGATGGTGAGCCTGTTTCCGGTGTCGCCATCTCGGCCGACAGCGACGACTTCAGCCGCTCGACCACGACCGACGCCGACGGCTCCTACTCGTTCGGAAGCCTGCTTCCGGGTGAGTACGCCGTCACTGCCGCCAAGTTCGGCTACATTGCTCAGACCGTGACCGTCACGGTCGCCGAGGACGAGACCGTCACCGCCGACTTCGCGTTGGAACCGGCTCCGGCCGGTGACATCGCCGGTGTGGTGACCGATGGTGGCGGACACGGTTATCCGTTGTACGCCAAGGTGACCGCGGACGACACGGGCGTGTCGACCTACACCGACCCGTTGACCGGCGCCTACGCGCTGGACCTTCCCGAGGGCGACTACAGCCTGACGGTCGAGTCGGTGTACCCCGGTTACGTCGACGGAACTCTTGACGCGACGACCGGCGGAACCGCCGACGTGGCGTTGAGCGTTGAGGCGTCGTGCCTGGCACCCGGTTACGAACTGGACTTCGGCAACCTGCCCGGCATCGAAGGCTTCGACGACGAGACCGTCCCCGAGGGCTGGACCGTGGTCGACAACGGTGACGTCGCGGGCTGGACCTTCGACAACCCGAAGGACCGTGCGAACCAGACCGGCGGCGAGGGCAACTTCGCCGTGGCCGACAGTGATGCGGCCGGTAGCGGTTCGGGACTGATGGACACTGAGCTCATCAGCCCCGTGTACGACTTGACCGAACTGAGCACGCCGGGCATGTCGTTCGCCTCCGACTACAGCGACCTGGGTAGCAGCGAGGCGGCGGTCTTCATCACCGTCGACGGCGGCGAAACCTGGGAAGAGGTCTGGGGAACCGAAACGAGCCTGCGCGGACCGAGCACGGTGGAGGTCGACCTGACGGCCTACGCCGACGCGACGGCCGCTCAGTTCAAGTTCTGGTACACCGATGCGGGTTCGTGGGCCTGGTACTGGCAGGTCGACGACTTCCAGTTGGGCCTGCCCGACTGTGTCGCGATTGAAGGTGGACTCGTCATCGGTCAAACCGAAGACGCCAACACCGGAACCAGCCTGGAAAACGTGACCGTTACCGACACCGTGAGCGGTAACAGCGGTGTTTCGGCGGCTACGCCGGACGACGAGAACCTGGCAGACGGGTTCTTCTGGCTGTTCACCACGGAGTTGGGCGAGCACGAATTCACGGCTTCGCGTAACGGCTGGTCCGACGAGACCGTAGTGGTCGACGTCGTCGAGTCCGGTGTCGTGAGTGTGGACTTCACTCTCGGTGCCGGTCGTCTGGAGGTTTCGACCACCCAGATCAACACCACGGTCACCATGGACGGTTCCTGGACAGAGGAGATCGAGCTGTCCAACACCGGTTCGGCTCCCGTGACCGTCGAGGTCGGTGAGTCCGGTGGCAGCTTCACGCCGATGTCCGGCCAGGAGAGCACTCAGATTCCGCTGAGCTCCCCGGCCGACAAGACCGCGTTCTCGGCCGACGGTGCACCTGCCGCCGCGCCGACGTCGACCCACGGCTACGGCCCGGACGACGAGTGGTCCTCGGCGGCCAGTTACCCGTCGGCGGTGTTCGACGCCGCGTCGGCGACGCATGCCGGTGTCACCTACGTCGTGGCCGGTGTAGCCGGCTCGTCGTTGAGCGACGCCGTTTACGCCTATGACGCAGCAGCCGACGAGTGGACGGAAAAGGCGCCTCTTCCGGAGGCGTTGGAGTTGCCGACGGCGACCTTCGTCGACGGCCTGTTGTACGTGTACGGCGGAACCACCGGAACCACGGCGGACTCGCTCTACATTTACGACCCGGCCGATGACGAGTGGACCGAGGGATCGTCCGGTCCCGCAGCCCGTTGGGCGGCGGGAGCCGCGACCGTCGGCGGCCAGCTGTACATCATCGGTGGATGCATCGACGGCGATTGCGCCTCGTCCTCCGACGTGCAGCGTTACGACCCCGCCAGCGACAGCTGGGAGGTTCTGAGCAACTACCCGGAGGAGACGGCTTACGTCGCCTGCGGTGGCATCGGATCCTCACTGGTGTGTGCCGGAGGTTACGGCGACCAGACCAGTGCGTCGACCTACGTGTACAACGTGACCACCGACGCGTGGACCGAAGCCGCGCAGATGCCCACCGACGTGTGGGGTGCGGCTTACGCCGTTGCCAATGGCATGTTGATCGTGTCCAACGGTGCGGCCGACGGCAGCATGGTGATCACCAACGCCACGTACGCCTACGACCTCGACACCGACGCGTGGACCGAGTTGGCACCGTCCGGCGACGCCCGTTACCGCACCACCGGTGCGTGCGGCTTCGTCAAGATCGGTGGCCGACAGGAGGGCAACGCCCCCACGCAGGACGTCGAGATCTTGGCCGGTTACGACGACTGCACCGCCGGTGCAGGCGACGTGCCGTGGTTGTCGACCAACCAGGAGACCGTGACCATCGAACCGGGTGAATCGGTCACCTTGGAGGTCACCACCTCTGCGGCGGCCGAGGACGGCGCCGTCCAGCCGGGCACCTACAGCGGTGCGTTGACTCTGTCCGCGAACACGCCTTACGGCGCCGTGACCGTCGATGTGACGATGACGGTGGCCCCGGGCGCGGGCACGGGCAAGATGCAGGGCACCGTGACCGGGATCAACTGTGACGGTACATCCGTTCCGGTGGCCGGCGCACAGGTGCAGGTCCGTGGCCCCGACGGTACGCGTTACGACCTGACCACCGACGCGAACGGGTACTTCTCGTACTGGTTCGACGGTGGACAGTACATCGTGATCGTGTCGAAGGACGGCTGGGCTGCCGACTACGGTGACGCCACCGTCACCGCCGGTCGCAGCGTGACCGCCAACTTCGATGTGGCTGCGCTGGGTTGCTCCAGTGGCTTGAGCCAGATCGTGTAATTCCCGAGGTGGCCTGTGGCGGTAGCCGCAGGCCACCTTTTTGTCTTTTCGGCCGTTGCGGAGCCGGAAAATCCTTCCTCGACGCTTCGTGGTTCTGCACTCCCATCCTGCATGTGCGCATGTGATGGAGGGGTCCGTTAAACCAAACGGATCAGCGTCCCTCGGCCAACCGGCTGATTTCGATCATTCAATGGGCTCGAGCTTGCAACTGTGACGCCGTTAACGCCGAAATGTCTCATATGAGTGATTTGTCGGCGTGGACAGATCGGGTCTGACAGGCCAAACTTGCCGAGGTCCGACGATAAAGATGCGGCGACGATTTGGCCACTTCCCGATAAGGAACCGTAACTTCGGCCCCATTTCGATCGTGCGCGAGGTGTGAAATGACGCGAGGCAATGATCTGCTGCAAGATGTACTGCAACAGCTCGATGGCTGGAATGCCGAACCAACCCATATCAGCCGGACGTTGACCATTGACGAGAGTCAACATGCCGACCTGACCGAACGCATCAAGATATTCGCCGATGCACTGGAACTCAACCCCTATGTGAGACGCCACGACGGGTTCACACAGATCGAGCTCAACCGCGCCGAGGGTGTCACGCTGTCGGAGATCAAGTTCGCCGCCCGTGTTGAAGACGCCTACCAGCACATCGCCGGTGTGGCGAGCCCGCACAAGGAACCGACGACGGGCAGTCTCAAGGCCTGGTGGCAGCGCCGCGTCGGCCGATAACGGGCACGCCGTGAGTCGGTCTCAGGACCTGTCACGGTTCTCGTGCAAAACAGAGGATATGTGCCAGGAGTTGGCGGGCCCCTTCAGGCGGACGCCGTCCAGGTAGAGAACCGGTGTGCTCGGAAGCCGTGCCGCCTGGGCGTCGAGGTTGTCGTCCTCTACTCGAGCCAGGTACGCGTATGTAGACACGTCGTGAACAAAACGATCTGTGTGAAGCCCCGCCTCTTCTGCCAAATCCAACATGTCGTCCTCGGTGATCGCGTCTCGCCGGGTCGTCATCACGTCGTGTAGTTCCCAAAAACGGCCTTGAGCCGCAGCCGCCTCCAACATGACGGCGGTCCGCAGTTCGTCGTCCGACGTGGTGTGATGTCGAAACACCAGGTTCACCTCGCGCCCCAGATGTGCCTTCACCTCGGCTATCGCCTCGGCGGTGCGGAACCGGTACGCCGACGACATGGCCGCGTACACGACGATGTTCGAGGGCGCGGTCAGAGGCCCGGTCATGTGGTCGCGTCCGGCCTCGACAGGCCGCTGAAGGCGCATACCGGTCGGTGGTGGCAGTGGCTTCACCTTGCTGGACACCGAAAAAATCAGCCACGCCACGAGCAATGCGGAAAACGAAGCCACGAGAACGCCGACCCTGGCTTCGTCCTGTGTCTGTGGGTCGTTGAGCGAGATGTCGACGACCAGCAGCGAAATGGTAAAACCCATGCCGGCCAGGGACCCCAGGCCGGCCATGCGGGGCATGTCGAGGCCGGGTGCTCGTGACGACGGCATAAGCCGATGCACGAGGCCGGTGGCCACGGTGATGCCCACGAGCTTGCCGACGACAAGCCCGGCGATGATTCCCCACGTCAACGGTGATCTCCAGGCCGCATCCAGCATCTCGGCCGACAGCGTGACTCCGGCGTTGCCCAACGCAAACAGTGGAACGATCACGAAATTGACGTACGGCGGCAAGAGCTCGCTGAGACGCTGGTTCAACGAGATCGACTGACTGATGCTGTGCCGCGCCAATCTCGCCGCCTGGGGTACGGGTGCCTGCCGGTACAGGTGAACCACTCGCGACGCGACCTCCACGTCCCGTGTGTTGGTCGGGTACACCGGGATCAGCAGGGCGATCAACACCCCGGCGAGCGTCGCGTGCACACCGGAGATGTACATGAGCACCCACGTGACAACGCCGATCAACAGGTACGGGGTCACCCGCCCGACCTGCTTGCGTTGGAGCAGCCAGATCACGAACAGGCCAACGAGGACACCGCCCAAAGCGAGGAAGTTCAAATCGTCGGTGTAGAAGATGGCGATGACGCTCAACGCCCCGACGTCGTCGATGACCGCCAACGTCAGGAGAAAGACACGCAACCGCGGCGCGTTACGAGGTCCCACCAGCGCCAGCATGCCCAGGGCGAAGGCGGTGTCGGTGGAAATGACCGCGCCCCACGCCACCGCGGCGGGCGTACCGAACGTGAACAACAGAAAGATCGCCGCCGGTATGACCAGGCCACCCAGTGCACCGAACACCGACACCATGGCGCGTTCACGTTGACGTAGCTCACCGATGCTCAGCTCCCGTCGAACATCCAGTCCGACGGCGAAGAAGAAGACGGCCATCAGGGCCTCGTTCACCCAGTGTCCCAGTGACATGGACAAGCCCACATCGCCGATGTTCACGCCCGCCTCAAGGGACCACACCTGCATATAACTGTCACCGATGTTGGCCCAGATGAGTGCGGCAACGGTGGCGCAGGCCAGAACGATCGACGCCAAAATGTCGGCGTCGAAGTTACGTCGAGCGGACCGTTTCCTGCGCAAAGCGTTGGGCAGGGCCTCCGACGGTGTCACTTTGGGACGATCACGCGTCGGATCCCTGGGACGGTGATCTCCGCCTGCCAAGCCCATACCGGAGGGTAACGCGACCGACGTCGCCGAAACGTCGGTTTGGGTTCGGTCGGACGTAACTTGTCGCAGCGTGATTCACGCTCGAATACGGCGATCGTGGGGACTCGGAACAATTAACGCGTTCATTCGCCGGCAGACGTGACGAGCCTTCTGGAAGAAGACCGTTGGCAAGATGTCGCCACCTCCGGCGGTGCCACCGAATGCGATTGCTCGGTGTGACCGGTTATCGAGCGCCCGTCTTCGAGGCGACGAAGACATACTCTCGGCCTGGTCGGTCGGGGGTATCGCGTACATCGTCGACGGTGAAACCCACATCCGTCAGATGCCCGACGATTTCGTCTCGCTCACGAAAACGCAGAGTGGAATCGGAGACGAGGGTACGTCCGTCGGCGTGCAGAACATAGGTCCAGCGGAACGTCACCAACGGTGATGAGACCTCCTGCAGCTGACACCATGATTCGACCCGCCCTACCTCGTCGAGATCGCTGATCTTGTGCGTGTTTTCACGCGTCCAGTTTTCCCACAGGCGCAGGCTCGGGACACGTGTCTCGAAAACCAGCCGACCGCCGGGACGCAACGCGGCGTGGATGCCCTCCAAGGTCGACGTCCACGCCTCATCGGTCAGAAACACCTGTGCGACGTTGGCGGTCATCGTCGCCATGTCCACCTGCATCGGTGGGAGTGTGGTCGCGTCACCGTGCAGCCACGTCACCGCGTCGGCACCGGGTTTGGTCCGCGCAACGTCCAACGACGCCTCTGCCGGGTCCACGCCGGTTACCTTGATGCCCCGACGGGCCAACAGGCACGCGAAGGTCCCGGTCCCGCAACCGACGTCGAGGAGCGACGACGCGCCGAACTCCGTGACCATCGCGGCATAGGGTGCCAAGTCACTGCGGTCCGGGTCGAGTGGGTCGTATATCGATGCCAACAACGGGTCGGCGAATATCGGGTCCGGCATCTCGGCTACTTCACCTGTTCGTTCACGGGCCACTGCGATGTCTGGTCGGTGGAACGATAGCCGGTGGGCGACGGATCGCAACCGAGTTTCTGTTGGCCGGTGGTTACGCGTCGAGCCGGAGCTGAAATCGTGTCGGCGGTACCGCCGTGGCGTAGGGTTGCCGCGAAACGCCTTGCCTTGGGAGCCACAATGAGCGATACGACGATGCCCGCAGCTTTTCTCGGTCACGGTAACCCGATGAACGCCTTGGAGAGCAACCGTTACACCGAGGCATGGCGGCTGTTTGGCGCGTCGGTGCCGAAACCGCGTGCCATCCTGATGATCTCGGCGCACTGGTACACCAACGCCACCGCGGTGACCGCAATGGAGCGTCCGCGCACCATTCACGACTTCTACGGTTTCCCGCAGGAACTATTCGATGTGCAGTACCCGGCCGAGGGTGCTCCGGACGTGGCCGAGATGGTCGCCGACGTCGTCAAACCCACTTGGGTCGGGCAGGACGTCGACAGTTGGGGACTGGACCACGGCGCATGGTCGGTGCTCCTTCACGCCTTCCCTGATGCGTCGATTCCGGTTGTGCAACTGTCGTTGAACGCGTTCAAGAACTTCGACCATCACCTTGAACTGGGGCGAAAGCTGGCGTCGTTGCGTGAACAGGGTGTACTCATCATCGGAAGCGGAAACATCGTCCACAACCTGCGTGCGGTGGACTTCCAACAACGTGACTCCGGTTTCGACTGGGCGTTGCGGTTCGACGAGGTGGCGCGCGAGAAACTGGAGACCGATCCGTCCGAGGTGGCAGCGCTTGACGGTCATCCCGACTTCCGGCGTGCCGTACCCACTCCGGACCATTACCTGCCGCTGCTGTACATCGCGGGGCTTGCCGACGGCGCCCCGCTCGATCTGCTCGTCGACGGTCACGCCGCCGGTTCCATCTCCATGGCGGCCTACACGTTGGGGATGAGCCGTGACGTTCCTGCGCCGCATAATGAGGAACCCGCCGCCAACCTTCCCGACGGTTTTCCCACACTTGAATCCAATCTGTAAGAGACCGCCTGTGCACGTCGTTGGTGGTGAGGGCCGTTCAGGTGGCTGGACGGCAAGCTGAAGAAGTTCCGGGCATACCGCTGTCGTACTCGCGGATTCTCCGACAACGGTGCGAGCCCCGCCTGAACACCGCGTAAGAGAACAGCGGGATTAACGACGGTTTCTCAGGCCTCCGTCGTGCCTCGCCGACCCGGCCGTGACAAACCCGGGAGCGAGGCGGACGCATTTTCCCGAACCGCGTGACAGCGGACGCGGTTTTGGCAGGCTCGAGGGATGATCGCACCCACATTGTTGAGCGACGCGTTGGATCGCGTCATCGAATCCACCGACGACGTGGTCGACGGACTCGACAGCGAGCAACTGACCTACCGGCCACTGGACCGGGGCAATTCGATCGCGTGGCTGGTCTGGCATATGGCCCGCGTGGCGGACGATCACATCGGGGCGATGGCGGAACGGGAACAGCGATGGACCGTCAACGGATGGATGTCGCGGTTCAATTTGAGGTTGCCGTCGACCGATACCGGTTTCGGGCACGGACACCGGGAGGTTTCGAAGGTCGTGGCTCCGGGGCCCCTTCTTCTGGGGTATCTCACCGATGTGACAACGGCTACACAGGACTATCTGCGGACGTTGAAGGCCCCCGATTACGAACGCGTTGTCGACACAGCGTGGGATCCACCGGTGACGTTGGGGGTCCGGATTGTCAGTGTCGTCAACGACATGACCCAGCACGTGGGCCAAGCCGCCTACGTGAAAGGGCTGCTCGACGTAGTGTGAATCCGATGGTCGTCGCCGAATCCCGCGTTTGTCACAGCACGGCGCCGATAAGACCGATCAGGATGAGACCGGCGCCCAGTATCGCGCCGATGAAGCCTGCCGTCGTCCATACGCGTTGCAGTCCACCGCTGCGAATGTGACGTGCGGAAGCGATCGCACCGACCAGACCGAACGCGAGCGCTGCCACGCGCAGGTCGACACCGGTTTGGGCTATCGCGCGAAGCGTGTCGGGGTCGGTCGTTCGCAACCAGAGCGCCACGATCCCGCAGATCAGTCCCGCCAGCGCCATCGGGACGTGCACCGCCGGGCGTGACAGGAGCCTGTACAGACGGGCGACCCGACGACGGGGACCGTTCATTTCTTTGGACGTCATGGTGCTCTCAATACGGAGGGACGCCGACGAAGCGTCGAATTGTTTTCCGGTGCACCGCCGGCGGTGACGCGTTGACGATTCAACCGGGTCCAAGGCCACGTCATCAGTGCCCATCCCGTCGCGACGACGACCCCTTCCCACAGGATGTAGATCGGCCACGGACCGAGAAGGTCGAGCAGGGAACCGCCTGCGGGAGGGTGACCGAGGTATCCGTAGTTGGCGCCGGTGACAGAGTTGACCAAACCGGCGACCCCGGCCCACGCAACGGTAACGGCCAAGACGACGACGTAGCCCGTCCATGTCAGACGGTACCCCAGGCCGAAGGTGAAGACCACGGGAGCGAGAAAGACGACGATGTGCAACGTCCAGTACATGGTGAACTCGACGACGGGCTGGGTCGTGTAGCTCAAATCCGGAGTCAACAGGGACTGAAGGTTCAGAGTCAACGCCCAGTAGTAGACGATGGCGATGGCCCAACCGGGACGCGCGATCAGCGCGAGGGCGGTGACTATTTGCAGTACATCGGACAGATGCAGGGGGAGGGACTGTGCGATGTCCCAGTGTGCCGGGAGCAGACCCCTGCCCGTCCAGAACAGACTCAGCGCGAGTAGGACCCAGCCGACGGCTCGGGTGGCCCGTTTCTCGAGGGCGGTATCCCGAAACCGGCGCGCGCCCCAAACAGCCGATACGCACAGGATCAGAACCAGGACGAGCATGGCAATGTGGGAAACTCCGAAAAGTTCCATTCGCCCCGACGACGGGGGCGCCGACAGAAACGGCGACGCCCGTTCGAGAGTCCAGGGCCACGCCCAAACCATGCGAAAAGTCTATAGACAATCAAGATCGCCGTACAGAACGCGAAAACGAAAACCGCCTGAACGGCCGATCACAGGCCGTCCGATAGAAGCAGGCCTGCGACGACCGCCAAACCCGCAGACCATCGGCGTCGGCAACGTCCCGTGACCGGCCGCCTGTTGTGGTGGTCGAACCGTCGGTTTTCGTCCTCGACGGCAAGGCTTCGGAGCGCACCGGGTCGCGGCGGCCGGTGGAAGAACCTTCGAGGCGGCGATCCGCACCGATTCCGTCGAGGCTGTGACGAGCACAGTCGGTGGGACAGTGACAACATCGCCGCCTTCGACGTAGAACCGTCCGAAGACCACTCGTCCGGGTAAAGACGAGCGGCGCGCCGCATCGGAAACCTGCCGCCGTCGTGACGACCCACGCAAGGAACTACGGCCGGTGCAAGGCAGTGGTACGGCCTGGCGGGAGCCGTCCGGCCATCCGACTTCCGTCCTTGATGCTGAAACCGATGACTCCGGTGGAAGGCCGTGGAGAACTGCAACCGATATGCCCGGCAGCTCGGCCGGTCACGCGAAAAGGCCGCCGAATGCGATGGTCAGTCACCGAGATCCTTGAAGTACCGCGCTACGGGCCAGCGTCTGAATCCGTCGGCCTCATAGGCGTGGCGTGCCGACGTATGCCCGGAGTCGTCTCCGGTTTCGACCATCACCATTCGCATTCCGGCGTCCGTGATGCGCCGATACGCGTGCTCCATGAGCGCCGACCCCACACCGCGACGTTGGTGATCCGGGTCCACGGCGAGCACATGGATTTCACCCATGTCGTCGTCGGGGTGGATACGCGTACAAACCCACCCGATCGGTTGGTCGTTGTCGACCGCGACATCGACGTTGGCGGGTTCACCATCGAGGACGGCGGCAAGGTCGGCCTTCTGACGTTTCTCCCAACCGTCCGGATAAAACGAGTCGTACACGAAAGGCGGCACGTCACGACGCATCAACGGGAAAACCGGTCGCCAGGCGCGAAGGGACAGTTCAAGAATCGCCGACCGATACTCGGGGCGATACGGGCGGATCGTCGTCACGGTGCTGGCCTTCGGTTTCTCTGTAGACGGATGATGGTTCATACGATGAACGTGTCGTCGGTGCTAGACACCGACGTCTACGCGCCGAGACGGAAACAGACAGCGATATGGCGGCGGTTCCGGGACGGATTCGCGCCCGGCTCGGCGACCGTGCTTCGAGGCACCCGGACCTGGGGTCCGAGCCCGGCGCCTCCACACAGTGCACGATCGAACGCGGTTGTCGATCGGTGTGCCGTCGGGTGACACACGGTACATGGGACGCCGTGCCGGTCGACCGCGGTGCGGAAAGCGGGCCTGCGCCCCACGGTAGACACCTGAACCGCCTCGTCGGGCGAAAACACCACGCCGCCATGGTGACCGGCCCGGCCACCGTCGCTCGCTGCGGGGGCCGCGACGGAGCGTGTTCCGGGCCTTCTCCACCTCACCTCCGTGCACCCACGCAGCCGCTGCGCCGTCCTCATCGCATAAGGACATGCCGCTTTCTGAACGCCGGTGCCCTCGTCGCTGCGCATTCGGTTCGACGCGTGGACGCGATGACGAGCCGTCGCCGACGTGATCGTCAGCCCATGGATCTGGAGCCGTCGAGCGATTCCCGGATGATGTCGGCGTGGCCGGCGTGTTGAGCGGTTTCGGAAACGATGTGTTGCAGCACCCGGCGAGCAGACCACGACCGTTCGGCGAACCACGGTGCATTCGGTAGTTCCCGCTCATCGTCCAGCGAAGGCAAGCGCCGCACCAGTGCATCGGTCCGGGCCGCAACATCGTCGTATGCGGCCAGAAGATCTTCCAACGTCTCGTCTGGCCCCGGTACGAACTCCCCGTCGAGCGACGCGAAGTCCTCCTCGGTCCAGTCGGAGTAGTCCTTTCTCATGGTTCCGGTGCCGCCGGTGACGGTGAAATCCGCCCACCACTTTTCGGCCGCGGTGACGTGCTTGATCAAACCGGCGATGGTCAACGCACTCGCCGTGGTGCGCAGCAACGCCTGCTCGGTGGTCAGGCCACGAGCGGTGAACCGGAGAAAATGTCGGGCGTGAGCCAGGCTCGCCAACACATCGGACCGTTCGCGGCTCAAGGTATCGGTGTCGTCTTTGACGTCGGTGCCGGTCATGACGGTTTCCTTTCGTTGTCATCAGGTATTGCCCACGCTATCGACGATTGGTGACGGTTTCCGTCACTAATTGGGCCGGGGTTGCGCCACCATGGGATTCATGGCCAGTACAAGCTCCCGGACCCTGCGGCTTCTGTCGCTGCTCCAGACCCACCGGTACTGGGTCGGCGCCGAACTCGCCGACCGACTCGGCGTTTCACTGAGGACGTTGCGGCGCGACATCGACCGGCTGCGCGACCTGGGCTATCCGGTCCGTTCCGATCGCGGAGTCGGCGGTGGTTACCAGCTCACGCAGGGAGCGTCTTTGCCGCCGTTGGTCCTCGACGACGAAGAGGCGGTCGCGTTGGCGGTGGGTCTTCTTGCCGGCTCCCAGGCCTCCGTCGCGGGTATCGCCGAGACATCGGTGAGAGCGTTGGCCAAGGTGACTCAGGTGATGCCGCCCCGGTTGCGTCGACGGGTCGAGGCATTGAGCGCCGCCACCGTCTCCTCAAGCGGCCGGTGGGACTCACCGGTCACCGACCCCGAACAACTGTTGACCGTGGCCCAGGCGTGCCGAGGCGATGAACGCATCACCTTCGATTACACGGCCGCCGACGGTGCCGCGACTCGTCGCCGCGTGGAGCCGGGTCGGCTCGTGTCGCTGGGGCGCCGCTGGTATCTGGTCGGATACGACCTGGACCGCAGTGACTGGCGTAGTTTCCGGTTGGACCGGATGGCGAACGCGGTCGACACCGGCATTCGATATCGGCCACGCGACGTGCCCGGGGGAGACGCTGCCGCGTTCGTCGAAGCGGGGATTCGTCGACACCACGGAGTCAAGGTCACCGCCGAGCTTGCGGCACCGGCCGACGCTGTTCGACAGGTCATCGGCACCTGGTCCGATGTCGTCCCCCTCGGCGACGATCGATGCCGAGTCGAGATTGACGCCGACTCCATGGAGTGGGCCGTCATCGCAGTGGGGACGACCGGTGCACAAGTGCTCGTTGCATCGCCACCGGAGTTCGCCGATCAATTGCGAGACTGGTCCCATCGGCTCGCCTCGGTGGTCGGATGACACGTCACCGTGTGACCGGCCGACCGATCACACACTACGGACGTCCGTTAATCGCGACCGATGTCGGTGCAGATACACACCCGGTTTCCGTCGGGGTCGGCAAGGACTGTGAAAGCCGGAGCCTGACCGTCGTCGAGAACCGTTCCCCCGGCAGCAACAGCCGCCGCGATGCGTTCCTCCGCCGACTCCGCCGCCAGCCACAGGTCGAAGTGCCAGCGTTGACGAGGTCGCTCATGTTCATCCGTTCCCTGAAACCACAGGACTGGAACCCGCCCGGTCGGATCGAACACGGTGTCGCGGATCTTGTTTCCCGGTTCACCTGTCAACAACGCCGACCAGAACGGGGATACCGTGTCCTCGTCGGCGGTGTCGAGCGCGAGTTCGAGTTGCGTCACGGCAGCGGGCTCGGCATCCAATCCCAGGTCACGGGCGATGCCACTGATCGTTGCCGCGAGATCGAGGTCCTTTTGAGTGACCCAATAGCCCTTGTCGTGAGTGCACAACGACACGTCGACCACGCCGTAGGTCATTTTCACGTCCGGGTGATGGTCGGCGGCTTCGGCGGCCTCCGCCACCGCGGTGACGAAGGCCGCGCCCACGGTGAAGTCGGAAATCCGGTAACGCGTATGCATCGCCTGAGCCAGTTTGCGCCAGTCGTCGAGACCCGCCTCGACGATGTCGGTCGTGTTGAGTTTCCTCATGTCCCGACACTAACGGTGAGGACCGACAACAGTCCGTATTCACACGACCGACGCTTCGCGAACGACGTCCAGGACGACTTCTCGGCCCCGGCGGCGGCAGGTGCCCGTTCCGATGCTCCCGCTGAAGTCACCACCGCAGACGCCGTAGGCATCCCGGCCGGGGTCGCGGCTGGTAACCGTCGCCTCGAATTCGCGTCGACTCGACACTCCTCGGGAACGCCTCGACGTTGTTGGGGCGATATTCGTGCGAAGTCCTCTGACGCTACGTCGGCGACATTGTGGATCACCCGGCTGACACGTTTGTGCACATGTCGATGGTGACGGGTCGACACGGAGGTTACGGTCGTTCGCCGTCGGCGAGGCCGGTGGCCTTCCGGGTGGAGACGTTGTAGCGGCGCTCGATGCCGGCCGTTACGCGCCCCCATTCGCTGCGCGCCGCGCGGTCCTGGTGCGCGGCGAAGGCGGCTTCGTCGACGAACACCTCGTCCACCTGCCACACGAACGGGTCCGAAGTCTGTACGACGTCGAAGTCAATACAGCCGGGCTCGGACCGGGTCAAGTTTCTATGGAGGGGGAGATGCTCTTCGACGGTTCTCAGTTCGTGGGCATCGGCGCAGATCAGTTGACCGGTCAACTCCACGGACATGCGAACTCCCCCGACTCATGGGACACGAAGGCCGATCGTGCCGGGCACACCGATTCGGCGGTGACAGCCTACCGGGGTCGACGGCTTCGCCGTCGAAGCCTGTAGACGACGAGCAGCAACGTACCCGTGCCGAAGAAACCGAGCGTGATCACACCCACCGGCATGGCTGCCGCCTGCCGGTGGCCGAGAAACGGGATCTCCAGAACGTCACCGATGATCAATAGCGCGCCGGCACACGAAAACCCCAGACAGGTCACGACCGCCACCGACGGGGGGAGGCCGTGCCCGGGGCGTACCGCCCGTACCACGCCGATCAGGGCACACGCTCCGAAAAGGGCGATCCCGATGATGCCCATCAAGGGGTTGCCGATGACGATGACGAACACGCCGAGGCCGACGAACACCGCGCCGACGAGCGCGAGGCGAATGCCTTCCCGTCGTTGCGCGTGCACGTCCGTTCCGGGCCCCATCGGGCCAGAGTAACGCCGGTGAGCGCGGTCGGCGACAAGTCACCGACCGCGGCGTTGCAGACGGATGGACTTCAATACCGTTTCCATTGCCGAGTTTGCCGAATCACACGGACTCGTCCTCGACCTCGACAGTGTTGTGGTGAACGACCGGGCCGTTGACGTCCGGACGGCGATCGCGGAGACGAACGACCGTGGAATCCGGGGCCCTGCGGATTCCCGGTGTGCGGGTGTTGTGCCTCAGAACGAGACCGAAAGGCGTCTCCTCGCACCTGGAGGCCGGTTCTCAAGCGGTGTATTCACAGTCCCGACCTCATCGCCTACCCGTTTTTGCCGGGTGAACCCGGTTTGTTCATCGGAGACGACAAAAGACCGTTGTGGCACTTCGACACCGAGTCGGGGACCTACGCCCGTTCGCTTGGTGAACCGCTGGCTGGATTGCGCGCCGTCGACGCGGCCGAGACGGCCGACACCGGCATCGACGTTTACACGCCGACAGAGAACCGCGAGAGGATCCGCTCGACCGGCGGCGGGACCGGCTTTCCGGCGACCGGTACCGGCCTACCGGTGAGTCATCGGTTGTCTCCATCATGATTACTTCCGGCCCTCAAAGCTTTGTCAAAGAACACGGCCGACAAGGATCGTGTTCCATTGTGGCCAAGCATGTGCCGCGGGCGCAAACACGGTTCCGTCACCACCAAAGTTGTTCCCGCAGACGCGTCCGCCGTCCGCCACGACAACGGACCACCGCCTGCACAAAAAGTTCTGACGGTTCTTTCTTTCCCCGGGCCCGGGACCATCCCCGCGTGCGCGGGGAGCCCTCTGGGGATGGTTCGTTTCTCAGTTCGTGTGGAGGACCATCCCCGCGTGCGCGGGGAGCAC
>DXGR01000033.1 GCA_019113825.1 Candidatus Stackebrandtia excrementipullorum
GAACGGGCGACCGATGTGGCCGCTGAGGGTCGCCCGCGCGTTCCCGGACGCGGCTGCCGGGGCCGAAGCGGCGGCATATGTGGCACCGACCGGCCAACCCCCACGACCGGACCCGCCGGAGACACCGGAGACGGTTGGGGCGACACCGCCGGAGACACCGGAAACGGTTGGCATGGCACCGCCGGCGACCCCCGAGCTCGTTCACACCGACCGGGCAACCCCCGCGACCGAACCCGCCGGAGACACCGGAAACACTTGTGCTGCAACGCTAAGAACCACACCCGTGGTTTGTTCCTCGTCGGTTGGGTCCCGCCTCATAGACAAGAGGTTTCGCCTCCTCAAGCGACGGCAGTTCCTCCCCCCGGAATCGTCGGCGTCCGCCGCCGCATCAGAGCCCGCCACGACGCAGCAGCGGTGTTGAACCCGGCCCGACGCCCCGGCGAATAACCTCGGCTGCCGCCCCTACCCGGAGGTGCCATGACCGTTGACGTGTCGAAGTCAATCCATTTTGGTGTTAGCGGTGTTGGTGAACCGGTGGAGACGCCCCGAAGCGGCTCCACCTCGGAAAGACAGCACCTCGGCTTCGGGATTCACACGGCCGACCGGGAAACGGCGATGTAGTCGCGCGGGAGGGCGATCGTCAAACACTCGTATCCCCACTGGGGCAACGGCAGGCACTTATTGACCGTTCACGATATTCTGCCGTGGGTACGGAATCGCACGCCCGCAAGATTTCGGGCACCGCGATTCGCCGACGACCGTCTGCCCCGGTCGTCGCTTGTAACGACGCATCGTCGAGCTCCGTACGGCGGACCGAAACCGTCGACGACGATCGTCGTCTCCCAGAAAGGACACACCCCGTGTCAACGACAATGCCCATCCGAACAACCCGGTCACCCGCCAGAGCCCTTTTCGCGCTGTTGGCGGGTCTGGCGTTGGCCTTCACCGTCCTGGTGGCCCCTGGAACGGCGGCCGCCGAAAGCGACTTCGAGGCGACGGCCAAACCGAACTTCAAAGTCCCGTTCCCATGCGGACAAACCTGGGCGGGGCAAACCCGCACCAACCACAATCCCCAACCGTCGATCGACTTCAACCGCGCCAACGACCTCGGAGACCCGGTCGTCGCCAGCGCCAAGGGCACGGTGAGCGTCGTCGGCAACACCGGCAACACCAGCTACGGCCGGTACGTGATCATCAACCACAGCGGTGGCTGGTCCACGGTCTATGCGCACCTGCAAAGCGTCAACGTGTCGAAAAACCAGTCCGTCGCACTGGGCAAGGTGATCGGCAAGGTCGGATCGACCGGCGGCTCGAGCGGACCGCACCTGCACTACGAACAGCGCCTCAACGGCTCGGCGACAACCATCCACTTCGATGGCGCCAAGGCCTACTACTGGGGCACGAAGAACTACAAGAGCACCAACAAGTGCGGCGGCAACGGAGGAAACCCCTACACCGCCAAGCAGGTGTGCGGCAGCGACTTCACGAAGATCAACTCAAAGGTCCTGAAGAACGGCAACGGCAAAAACGTCGCCCGCGTCGTATTGATGTACAACTCCAAGACCAAGCAGAACTGCGTCGTGACGTTGAAGCTGACAAAGCTCAACACCAAGTCCAAGACGGTGGCGTTCCTGCGAGTGCAGAACGGACCGCGCGGCAACGACACCGGTCAATTCCAGTACTACGCGGGACCGGTGAAGTTCAAAGCCGAGAAAACCTGCGTGAAGTGGGGCGGCAAGCACGCCGGCGGCTCCTTCACCAGCAAATGGGGACACTGCGGTTAACCCCGTAGCGGGGCCGGGGGTTCGCCTCGGCCCCGCCTCGAGGTTCACCGCCGCGTTCTTTTCTTGACCGTCCGGGCCGGCCCGCTGCGGCGGTGGAGGTTGCCGGCTCACACCGACATGGCCGACGGTGAGGCCTGCGCCGGGGTTCGGAAACGTCCCGCGACGCTTCGGTAAAGATGCTGCGGCATGCCGCCCCGTGCCGGGCTGCCGCTTCGGTGGCGATACGGGCCTCGATGCCCGGATCATGGCTTGAGGACGCGTTTTCGGTCGGACGGTCGGTCGTGGTCTTTCTTCATCTGCGCCGACTCGCGCGAGGCCAAAGGGGCGAAATCGCCCACACCCCAATATGCCGACAGAGCCCTAAACCGCCACGAAATGCCCGCTGACCGGCGCAAACTGTCACTTTCACCAGTCGCGCCGCCGCCGCGGAGAGGCAAACATGAGGCATATCACTCAACCTCATGCTCCGCCGAGCAGCCACGTCAGCGAGGCTCCCATGACGCAAAAAGAACAGCCCACCAAAAGTGCGTTGCGACGTGTAGTCGCCGCATCCATCATCGGTTCCACGCTTGAGTGGTACGACTTCTTCCTGTATGCGACGGCGTCGGCTCTTGTGCTTGGACCGGTTTTCTTCCCCACCACCGACCCCGCGATGGGGACGTTGTTGTCGTTCGCGACGTTCGGCGTCGGGTTCGCCGCACGGCCGATCGGTTCGGTCATCTTCGGCAACATCGGTGACCGATACGGTCGTCGGCCCGCGCTGGTCGCCACATTGATCCTGATGGGTATCAGTACCGCCCTGATCGGTCTGGTTCCCGGATACGCGACACTCGGCATCGCCGCGCCGATCCTGCTCGTCCTCCTGCGCCTGCTCCAAGGTCTGGGCGCCGGTGCCGAACTGGCCGGTGCAACGATCTTCGCCGCCGAGTACGCCCCACCGCACCGCCGTGGCCTCTTCGGTTCCATCGCCACGATCGGCACGTACTCCGGTACGGTCCTCTCCTCCGCGATCTTCGCGCTGTTCGCGATGATGCCGGAAGAGGCGTTCCTCAGCTGGGGTTGGCGTATTCCGTTCCTGCTGAGCGTTTTCGTCATCATCGTCGGCATCTACATTCGTATGCGCCTGGACGAGACTCCCGAGTTCAAGGAAGCCGAACGTACCGAGCGCACCAGTAAGACCCCGCTTTTGGACATGTTCCGTTACGAGTGGCGCAGTGTCCTGCTGGTCATCGGCATCGTCGCGGGTGCCTTCACCGCGACCTACGCCTACCAGACCTACTCGCTGTCGTACATGGCCACCGAGCTGGGCATCACCGGCGCGACGGGAACCCTCGCGGTCGCGGTCGCCGCGTTCATCGCGATGTTCGTCGTTCCGTTGATGGGTGCGTTGTCCGACCGAGTGGGTCGACGCCCGATCCTTATCGCAGGCTGTTCGATTTCAGCGCTGTTCGCGTTCCCGTTCTTCATGTTGATCAACACGGGCAACGACGGGTTGATCATTCTGGCCATGATCGGCGGTATCGGTATCGGTGTACCGACCATCCTGGGTGTACAGGGTGTCCTGCTCAGTGAACTGTTCTCCACAAGTAACCGGTTCACCGGGTTCTCCGTCAGCCGTGAGCTCGGTTCGATCGTGTTCGCCGGTGCCACCCCGTTTGTCGCCGCGAGCCTGGTGTCCGCCGCCGACGGCCAGTCGTGGCCCGTGTCGTTGTACGTCATCGGGGCCTGTCTGATCACGCTGATCACCGGCATCGTCATGAAGGAGCCGGCCCCCGCCGGCAGCCAGAAGGCGATGCCTCAGACACCGGTGAACAACTGACAAACCACCTCTTGCGACAGGACCCCGCCATGGCATTTCGCGCCACCGACCTACCCGAGCGACTTCACGACGACGAAACTCTGCTGCTGCCGACGTTGCTGAGGCGACGCGCCGAAGCCGACCCGGACCGGGTGTTCCTACAGAACACCGACGGGACGGAGTTGACCTACGGTCAACTCGACGACCGGGTACGGCGCTGGATGTCGGAGTTGGCGTCAGCGGGCGTGTCGTCCGGAGACCGTGTCGCCACCCTCTTGCCGCCGTCGTTCGACGCGGTGGCGGTGTGGATGGCGACAGCGAGGCTCGGGGCGATCGAGACGCCGATGAACACCGCTCTGCGGGGCGAGTTTCTCGCTCACGTGCTGCGCGACTGCGAGCCGCGCTGCATCGTGACGGTGAGCAGGTTCGCCGACGCGCTCGACGACCAGGACGTGACCTGTCGCGTCCTGGTGGTCGACGGTGAGGATTCGCATGCGAGAAACGGCTTCTCCGTGCCGTCGCTGACGACGGTTCACGACGGCACGGAGGCCGTCCTACGTCCCCACGACGTGGCCACGATGGTCTACACGTCCGGCACCAGTGGACGCTCCAAAGGGGTTGTCGTGCCGTGGGCACAGGAGTACGCGACGGCGCGCTGGCTCATGCCGCTGGACGACCGGGAGGGCGACGTCTGGTACGGCCCGTGGGCGATGCACCACGTGTCCGGCAAGGTCGGCCTGTACGGTTCGGCGTTGCTGGACGGTCGCCTCGTCATCCGCGACGGATTCAGCACCTCGAACTTCTGGACCGATGTGCGTCGCTTCGGTGTCACCTCGACCATGATCGTGGCATCGACGGTCACGTTCCTCACTCAACAGCCGCCGTCCGACGCCGACCACGACCACACGCTGCGCAACGTGTGTGCCGCGCCGATGCCGAGCGACCCGGCCGAGTTCGCGAAACGATTCGGGGTTCGACTGTCGACGTTGTTCAACATGACCGAGACCGCTTCCCCGATCGTCACCGGTTGGGACGACTTCCCCGCAGGCTCGTGTGGGCGGTTGCGGCCGAACGTGGAGGCCCGAATCGTCGACGACGACGGCAACGACGTCGAGCCCGGTCACATCGGCGAACTGCTGCTGAGGTCGACGGTGCCGCACGAGATCATGGCCGGTTACTGGCGGGCGCCGGAGACGACCGTGGAGGCGTGGCGGGACCTGTGGTTCCACACCGGTGACGCCGCCAAACGCGACGCCGACGGGAACTATTTCTTCGTTGACCGGCTCAAGGACACGATCCGGCGCGGTGGCGAAAACATCTCGTCGGTCGAGCTTGAGGAAGCGGTCAACCGGCATCCGCTCGTGAAAGAGTCGGCAGCGGTCGGTATGGCGACCGCATGGGCGGACGTCGACGTGAAACTGTTCATTGTGCCGATGGCCGGTTTCGAGGCCGCCGAGTTGGCCGATTACCTGGATCGGCACCTTCCCAGGTACATGCGTCCGACCGCGATATCGGTGGTGGACGAACTCCCGAAAACCCACACCGCCCGCATCAAAAAGGCCCAGTTGAGGGCGTTGAACGATGAACCGGTGTGGGTGCGACCCAAACGAAAGGACACTAAGTGACCCACCAGACGATGGGTGAGGCGACCCGCGACGCGGTGACGGTGCGGGGACACGACCTGACCGGTGACCTGATCGGTCGCATCGGCTTCACCGACATGGTGCTGTTGGAGTTGACCGGCACGTTGCACGACGACGCCGCGAAAACGGTGTTGGACGCCGTCCTGGTGGCGTTGACCGAACACGGGCTGACCCCGACCGCCGTCGTAGCGCGACTGACGGACCTGGGTGCGCCGGGCGCGATGCAGTCGGCGGTCGCGGCGGGCCTGTTGGGGGCCGGGGACCGTTTCCTGGGTGCGCTCGACGGGTGCGCCCGGCTGTTGCAGGAATGGCCGGACGACGTCGACGACACCGAGCACGCGGCGACGCTGGTGGCGCGCATGCGTGCCGACGGTCGGCGCGTCCCCGGATTGGGGCATCCGACCCATACCGACGGCGACCCTCGGACACCGGCCCTGTACCGGGTGGCCGACGCCGCGGGCCAGGCCACGACCGCGCGGGACCGACTCGAGATGGTCCGTGCGGAGGTGGAACGCACCACCGGACGGTCGCTGCCGGTGAACGTGGACGGTGCAGCAGCGGTGTTGCTGACCGAGCTGGGTCTGCCGTGGCAGGTGTGCCGCGGGGTGGCTCTCGTGGCACGTAGCGCCGGCCTTGTGGGGCACCTGTTGGACGAACAGCGACGCCCCACGGCCGCCGCGATCTGGGCATCGGCCGAACAGACCGCCCCGTATCAGCCGCCTGACGTGCCAAAATAGAGATCACGACGACGGGGCGGAGGCGCCATGACCGACATCCTGGTGGTGGACGATCACGAGATCGTGCGTGAAGGCCTCAGCGCGTCGCTGTCCGGCCCGACCACGAACGTGGCGGCCGCGGTCGGTCGAGGTGACGAAGCGCTGGCGATGTTGGCCGAACGTCCCGTGGATGTCGCCGTCGTGGACCTGCGGCTACCCGACATGTCGGGACACGACCTGATCAGGCGTCTCAAGAAACACCATCCCGATCTGCGCATCATCGTGTTGAGCACCTATTTGAGCGAGGAGTCGGTGCGTCAGGCGCGGGAGGCCGGCGCCGACGACTACGTCGCGAAGTCGGCCGGTATGGCCGAACTGCGGGCATGTCTGGAGCGGGTGGTCGCGGGCGGTTCATCGGCCGAAACGCCCGCGCAACTGGTGCGACGGCAGGGCGGCGGCGACACGCTCCGTTTGACTCCGCAGCAGGAGAAGGTCCTCGTGTTGGCGGCGTCGGGCGCGACCGACCGGGAGATCGCCACAACGTTGTTCCTGTCGGAGTCGACGGTGCGTTTCCATCTGCAACGGTTGAAGGTGCTGTTGGGGGCGAGGTCGAAGACGCAGGTCATCGCCGAGGCGTTTCGACGTGAACTGATCAGGCCGGAACCGCTGTGACCGCCGGGGCGCAGCATCGTGTGGTCGCCGATTCCGACCTTGATCCGCTGTGCCACATGGTGCGTCGGTTCCTGGACACCGACGCCGTCGTCATCGCCCTGTGGGGCGAGGAGGACGACACCGTCTCGGTCGGTGCCGTCGGTGTCGGACACGCCGAGGCGGGTGGGCTGGCCACGCGTTTCCATCCCGACCAGGCCGCGTCGTCGGCGGCCTCCCCGGCCGTTACCGACCCCATCACTGTTGACCGGCCGTCTACGCGGTCGTTGATCGGACGCATCGGGTTCGCGTCGCTGGTACGGTCGCCGCTCACGCTGCGCGGCCGCGCCGAAGGTCTCCTGTTCGTGTTGTCACGCACGGACCCGGGCGAAGACGGCCACGATCTGCGGCTTGTTCACGCTCTCGTGCGAAGCTGCGAATCGGCCTTGGAGTTCGGGCGTGACACCGCCTCGGCGACGACACTGCCCGAGGTGGACTCGCTGGCCCTGCGTGCGTCGTCGTTTCCCACACTCATCCCGGCGATCCGCAACGTCGTTTCCGAGGCGGTCGGAGCGGTGTCCGTGGGACTGTCGATACAGGACGAAGAGTCGGGTCTGCTGCTGACCGCCGACGGGTCGTTCGGGCTGCCGCGTGAGGTGACCTCACGGTATTTCATCGACCCGAACGATCTTCACAGCAACGCGGCGCGCGTGTACGAGACGTTGCGGCCGTTCGTCAGCAACCACGTCATCGGCGACCCGGCCGTTCTACAGAGCTATCCCATCGCCTTCGGCATCGAGTCCATGATCGCGCTGCCCTTGAGCGTGTCCGGTCGTCCCATCGGGGTTCTCATGGTCGCCAACAAACCCGGCGGGTTCGCTGCCGGCGACGTCGACAGGGCGACGACCCTGACCCCGCGTATCGCGATCGCCGTGGAGTTGGCGAAGCTCGGTGAGGCCGGCCGTTTCGAGCTCGTCGCCGACCATGTCCTCTCCGATCTGGGGATCGCCACCGTCGACCCGATTCTGGACGTGAACCGGTTCGAACCGATCCTTCGGTCGTTGGCTCGGATCGTGCAGGCCGACCACCTCGCGATCTTTCACTCATCCGACACGCTCATCGAGATCGGACCGGTGGCGGAGGCGCCGCAGTTCACCGTAGAGAAGCACTGTGGAGTGTTCCAGGGGCGACCGTTGACGTTGCGGGTGACGCGGGAGTTCGGTCGCACGTTCTCCCGTGGCGAGCGTCGCCTGGTGCACGAGGCGGCGCGCTTGCTGGCCGAAGGTCTGGCCCGCACGACCGCCGTACGGCAGGAGACCGAGCTGGCCCAGCACCGGGAACGGCAACGCATCGCCGACGACCTCCACGACGACGTCTCACAACTGTTGTTCTCGGCCCAGATGACGCTCGACGCGTACACGGCCGAAGAGGGCCCCGCCGGGGACGCCGCGCGTAAGGCGTCGGACCTTGTGGGGCGCGCCGAAGCCGCGCTCCGTGACGCGATTTTCGTCCTGAACGAGTCGCAACGAAGCCTATCGGACGCGTTGGGTGAAGTCGTGGCCGAACTCGAGGCGAACTGGGACATGGACATCACCCTGCACCAGGATCTTGCAGCCGACCCCCTCGTTCCGGCCGACATCGGGACCGTCCTGACCCGCGCCGCACGCGAAACCCTCGTCAACGTCGCCAAACACGCACACGTTCACCGCGCCGAGGTCACGACGCGGTTGTCGCCCGACCACGGCCACATCGAGCTACGCGTCGTCGACGACGGTGTGGGCACCGGTGCGGACACCTCGACCACCGGCGGCCACGGCCTGCGATCGCTGAGCCGCCGCGTCGCCGAATTCGGCGGCCGCGCGACCGTCCAGGGCCGCGCCGGCGCCGGTACAACGGTCACCGTGACCGTACCTCTGCCGACTCCACACGACCGACTATCGGTTTCGGCAGTTGAAACCTCCACGCCTGATCACGACAATTGACCTACGCGTTCACCTGGGCTTTCGAAAGGATGGCCATGGCCAACGACAACGGTCACGAAGAACTCGACGGCGCTGTGGACCTGGGCACGACGACGGTCACGATGAACGTCGACGAGCACGTCGCCACCATCACGTTGAACCGCCCGGAACGGCTCAACGCGTTGACCTTCGAACTGCTCAACGGCCTCGAACGGGCGTGGCGTATCGCCGCCGAACGCGACGACATCCGGGCCGTGGTGTTCACCGGGGCCGGACGGGCGTTCTGCGCCGGTGCCGACATCGGCGAGTACCTGTCCAGTCCTTCCAGTGTGGGACGTCTTCTGATACCGGACGTCGACCAACGGCCGGACCGGGGCCTGGAATTGCGCAAGCCCGTGGTCGCCGCCGTCGACGGACCGTGCCTGGGCGGCGGAATGACGTTGCTGATGGCCACAGACATCCGGTTCGCATCCCCTCGGACACGGTTCTCCATGCCGGAGACCGGCTGGGGAATTCTTGCCAGTTTCGGTGGTACACAACGACTCCTGCGGCAACTCCCGCACAGTGTCGCCATGTCGATGCTGCTGGGCGGAGAAGAGTTGGACGCGGAACAGGCACACCGGTGGGGCCTCGTGTCACACCTGGTCGACGAGAACGTCGTCGAGGCCGCGACCGCCTACGCGCACCGGATAGCCGCCCGTGCGCCACTGGCCACGCAGGCGACCAAGGAACTCGCCTTGCGTTCCTACGACATGACCGTGGCCGATGGAGTCCGCATGGAGGACATCATGGTCCGGCTCCTTCAAGACACCGACGACGCCGCCGAGGGCATTCAGGCCTGGCGGGAGAAACGCACACCTCGATACACCGGGACGTAACCATGAGTCGACTGTCCAAGGCCGTGACGCCTCCGCTCCCGAGGGAGCCTCTCGATGCCGCCATGAGCCGGTTGGACATCCCCGGTGAGTACGCATCCGGGGAAGTGGATCGTGCACGCGCCCTCGGTCTTGCACCGCTTCCTCGGATGACGTACCACAGTCTTCTCCAATTGGCGCGGCACCGCTTCGGTGACCACCACGTCCTGTTCGAGTTTCCCGACTCCGATCACCGCTTGAGCGTGGGTGACCTGGCCGGTGCCGCCGATCGGTTCGCCCGCGCACTGCTGGCGGCAGGTTTCCAGCACGGCGACACCCTGTGCGTCTGGTCGCCGCCTGCACCGTTGTGGCCGGTAGCCATGTTCGGGGCCGCGCGGATCGGTGTTCGGGTGTGCGGAGTCAACACGCGTTACCGGCGCGAGGAACTGCGACATCTCATGCAGGTGTGTCGGCCACGCGCCGTCATCGTGGCGACCGGGTTCGGCGGGGTCGACGCACTCGAGTTGATCACCGACGCCGTCGAGGGGCGATGTCGGGTCGTGGCGACTCTGGTCGGTGAATGCTCCGACGACGCCGCCGCCTTCCTGTCCGCAGGGCGCAGCGTCACCGACGGTCGGTTGGCCGCCGCCACCGCAAAGGTCTCATACGACGACGACGCGTTGATCCAGTTCACCTCCGGCAGCACCGGGGCTCCCAAGGGCGTCCGGATCAGCCAGTCCGCATCGGTCGCGGCCGGACACTACGGCGCCGAATGCGTGGGACTGGACCCGAGCGACCGCCTGTACAGTCCCCTGCCGTTCTTCCACATCGGAGGAACGATCTCGACGGCTCTCGCCGCCGTCGCCGCCGGCTTCCGTGTCGTGGCGCCTCAACGATTCGACGCGGCGACGGCACTGCGATCCATCGCGAAGGACTGCACCGCCTTCCACGGGCACGGTGCACTGTGGCGGATACTCCTCGACGAGCACCGCAAGCAACCCGTGTCGTTGCCGCACCTACGCAAAGGCTGGGCCAGTGGCGACGTCGACTTCATGCGAGCCCTACGGGACGAGCTGGACGTTGACGACCTGGTCAACATGTACGGCTCCAGCGAAGCCGGGACCATCGCATGCACACTCCCGCGCGATCCCGACGCCATCCGCCTCGGAAGCCTCGGTCACCCCACACCGGGTACGAGAATCAGCATCCGCGACGAAGACGGCAACGAAGTACCCGACGGCGACATCGGTGAACTTCACCTGACGGGAGTCATGGGCATGACCGGATACCTGGGCGAAAAACCACGTGGCGAGGCCTGGATGGCGACAGGCGACCTCGTCAGACGCCACAACGACGTCCTCGAATACCGGGGCCGCACAGACGATCGACTCAAACCAGGAGGGGAGAACGTCTCGGTCGCCGAAGTCGAGGCGTTCATCGCCCGTGACCCGGGCGTGGAGGAGGTCGTGGTGGTCGGTGTCCCCGACGAACGGTTCGGTGAAGTTCCCGCAGCCGTCGTCCGGCCCGCCCTACCGTGTGTCAGCGAAGTCTCCGTCATCGCGCGATGTCGCTCCGACATCGCCGGTTTCAAGGTTCCCCGGTACGTCCGGATCGTGGAGAAACTGCCCACCCTTGACACCGGAAAAGTAGACCGCCGCCGGGTCCGCACCGAACTGCTGGAACACCTGCGTGAAGAGAGAGGCGTCAACCTGTGACGGTCGACCTGTCCACGACCGGAGGCGTCGCGACTCTGACCCTTGACCGGCTCGAGAAACGCAACGCTCTCAACCTCGAGTTCGCCACCGACATCGCCCGGGCGCTTGACGAGGCGGCCGCATCCGCGTCGATTCTCGTCCTACGGTCGAGCGGTCCGGTGTTCAGCGCCGGAGTCGACCTGTCCGAGCCGATGAGGCTCGACGCGTCCTCGCCGGAACTCGTCATCGCCGACGCGCTACTCGGCACCCCCCTGTTCGTCATCACGGTGGTCGAAGGGCCGGTCCTCGCCGGTGGGCTCATCATCGCCGCGGTAAGCCCGATTGTCGTGGCCTCCCGGGACGCCCGCTTCTGGCTACCGGAACGAAAGATCGGTGTGTTCCCCGGCCGCGTACTTGCGTTTCTGGAGCAGGTGTTTCCACCTCGGCAGGCGTTCTGGTACGGCGTGACCGAACAACACATCACCGCCGACGAGGCCGTCACCCTGGGCCTTGCCAGCGTGGCCACCACCGACGTCGACGCCGAGGTGA
The DNA here is from genome assembly GCA_019113825.1 of Candidatus Stackebrandtia excrementipullorum. Taxonomy (GTDB): domain Bacteria; phylum Actinomycetota; class Actinomycetes; order Mycobacteriales; family Micromonosporaceae; genus Stackebrandtia; species Stackebrandtia excrementipullorum. The sequence goes on from DXGR01000033.1 coordinate 11,648, forward strand.
CACGCCTGACCGGTGAACTCCGTGACGCCGATCCGGCGTTTCTGCGCGCCGCCCGCGACGGCTGGCGTACCCGGTTCACCACGCGCGAGCACCACACACGCCGTCGGGTACTCGACGATCTTTTGACCGCCAACGTCGCCGACCGCGGCTAACCACCGGAGCGGCTTCCCACGCACGCACGCCCCGGTGGCTCCCCACGGCCGCCGCGCCGGTCAGCCGCGCACGATTTCGCCGCCGACCGGCGCCAAAACCTCACCGGTGTAGTACGACGAGAACCGGTTCGACGCGAAGAAGATGTAGCTGGGCGCGATCTCATCGGGCTGAGCCTCACGTCCCGCAGGCGCCTGTGTCCCGAACTTTTCGACCTTTTCGGCCGGGAACGTCGCCGGAATCAACGGCGTCCACACCGGGCCCGGCGCCACACAGTTGACGCGAATTCCGCGGTCGAGCAACGCCTGCGCCATCGAATACGTCCAGACGTGCACGGCGCCCTTGGTCGCCGAATAGTCGATCAACGACGCGTTGCCGCGCAACCCGTTCACCGACCCCGTGTTGACGATCGACGCGCCCGACTCCATATGAGGCAGCGCCGCCGCCGTCACGTAGAAGAAACTGTGAATGTTGACGTCGAAGGCACGATGCCACTGTTCGGGCGTGATGTCCTCGAGTTTGTCGACCGGCTGCTGTGTCGCGATGTTGTTGACCAGAACGTCCAGTCCACCCAGTTCTCTGACCGCGGTGTCCACGACATGTTCGCAGTGTTGCGGATCGGCCATGTCGCCCGCGATCGTCGTGCAGCGTCGGCCCTGCTTCTCCACGAGTTTCCGGGTGTGGTCGGCGTCGTCGTCCTCCGACAGGTACGCGATCGCCACGTCGGCACCCTCCTTGGCGAAACCGATCGCGACCGCGCGGCCGATGCCGGAGTCTCCGCCCGTGACTAGCGCACGTTTACCCGCCAACAGGCCGCTGCCTCGGTAGGCGCGCATCTCGTCGTCGGGTTCGGGCCGCATCCGGGCGGTTTCGCCGGGCGGCTGCTGTTCCTGTTGCGGACGTCGTGATTCGGTCATGTCCGTCACCCCCGTTTGTTGCGTTACCCCGAGCGCGGCCTCCGAACACGTCGATCGACCGGACACCGCGGATGTGCCGGCTCCGAGTGCGTTCACATGACGCCGACGGCGGGTATATCGCCTATACGACAGTTGAGTTCCCGCCGAGGGAACCCGATGCGAGGGGGCTGCAACATGGCTGATGTATGCGACGTATGTGGCAACACGTACGCGATGGCGTTCGAGGTGCGCACCGTCTCCGGTGAGACCTACACCTTCGATTCGTTCGAATGCGCCATCCACAAGCTGGCGCCGGTGTGTGAACACTGCGGCTGCAAGATCATCGGACACGGCGCCGATGTCTCGGGCCGCTTCTTCTGTTGCGCGCACTGCGCCCGATCCAGTGAACTGCCCGAAGGGTCCGCGATCAAGGACGCCGTCGGGGTGTAGGAGGTTTTGCCGCTTTCCGCGGAACGTCGAGTGCCTGCTCCGCAACGGGAGCAGGCACTTCGGCGGCTCAGGCGGGCACGCTGTCCGTCTGGCGTTCCCACACCCGGTGCCTGGCCAACACCTCGGTGACCATGTCGACGAAATCGTCGCTCAGTTCGGTCGCGTGGCCGGTCGTGGAGACGACACCGAGCCGATTGTGAACATCGGTCGAATCCGACAGTTCCGCGGTGATCCCGGCCGTACGCAGCAGATCGACCCCGGTGCCGAACGCGGCCACGAGCTTCGCGTGCTTGTAGGCCTCCATGATGAAGTGCAGCGCATAGCCGTCCACCGACAGTTTCGCCACGCCCGGTTCCCCGGCCGCGACGATCACCCCGTCGTACAGAACCGAGGCCATCGTGTTGATCGCCCGATCAACCTCCACCGACTGGCCACCATCCAGACCGGACACCGAACCGTCCGTCGGAGCCAACAGCTCCGGGATCACGCCCCGACTCCGCAGCCCCACGCGAACCCGCTCCACACCGACGAGATCGGTGCCGTCGGCAACGAGGACCGCGACCTTTCGCCCTTTCGCGGTCCCGACCGAATTGAGCTGGGACAACGCCGGCGACACGCGATCGTGATGCGCTATCTCCTCGGTAGGCGGCTCCACGCCGACACCTTCGGCCACACGCCGAGCAAGCTGATGATCGACGTTGTTGAGCTCGGCCACCGTCCGAGCCCGGATACCACGGTCGTTGACCTTGCCGAGCTCAAACCGGAAGGCAGCCACAACGTGTTCTGCCTCGACCTCCGACATGGAGTTCCAAAACAGCGTCGCCTGACTGTAGAAGTCCTTGAAACTTTCACTGCGCCGACGAATCTTGGCGCCGTCGACCTTCTCCGCGTAATGGCGATACACCCCCGTATCGGCCAGTGCCGGGCACCCGCCGCTCAGACTGTTCTTCGAATACGAGGTCTTCGCGGGATGAATCCGGTGTTGCCCATACCCGTCGCGCTGGTCGTTGTGGACCGGGGCGATCGGTTGATTCACCGGCAACTGCGCGAAGTTGGGGCCGCCCAGCCGTATCAACTGCGTGTCCAGGTACGAGAAGTTGCGTGCCTGTAGGAGCGGGTCGTTGGTGAAGTCGATACCGGGCACCAGATTGGCCGTGTGGAAGGCGACCTGCTCGGTCTCCGCGAAAAAGTTGTCCGGGTTGCGGTCAAGGGTCATACGCCCCACGGGCCGCACCGGCACCTGCTCCTCGGGAATGATCTTGGTGGAGTCGAGAAGGTCGAAGTCGAACGCGAACTCGTCGGCCTCGTCCACCAACTGCACACCGAGTTCGTATTCGGGGAAGATGCCCGCCTCGATCGACTCCCACAGGTCACGCCGGTTGAAGTCGGGGTCCTTTCCCGCGATCTTCTGCGTCTCGTCCCACATCAACGAGTGGGTCCCCGCCAGCGGCGTCCAATGGAACTTGACGAACGTCCCCTTCCCGTCGGCGTTGACGAACCGGAACGTGTGCACACCGAAGCCCTGCATCATCCGGTAGCTGCGCGGCAAAGCACGGTCCGACATCAGCCACATGATCATGTGGAGCGTCTCCGGCTGCAACGACACGAAGTCCCACAGGGTGTCGTGAGCCGACGCCGCCTGCGGAATCTCGTTGTGGGGCTCGGGTTTCACCGCGTGCACAAAGTCGGGAAACTTGATGCCGTCCTGAATGAAGAACACCGGCATGTTGTTTCCCACCAGGTCGTAGTTGCCCTGACGGGTGTAAAACTTCGTGGCAAACCCGCGCACGTCGCGCACGGTATCGGCCGAACCGCGCGACCCGGCGACCGTCGAGAACCGGACGAAAACCGGAACCTCCTGGTCGGGAGTGGTGAGAAAATCCGCGACGGTGTAGTCGCTCAGCCAGTTGTCGTACACCTGGAAACGTCCGTACGCACCCGCACCACGCGCGTGCACGACACGCTCGGGGATACGTTCGTGGTCGAAATGCGTGATCTTCTCGCGAGCGTGGAAATCCTCCAACAGGGTCGGGCCACGCTCCCCGACGGTCAACGCGTCGTCGGTGTGGTCGACCTTCACGCCCTGCTGCGTCGTCAAATGTTGATGATCGTCGCGTATCCGGTATTGATCGAGTTGCGCGTTCTTCTCGTCTTTTCCAGGCATGATGCTCCCCCGTGTAACTTGGCTCGGCCCCGGCTCCTGCGCGGCCACCCTATGGCGACCGGCCTCAACGCCGATGAGCTTTGAACCGAAATGGCCCACCGGTTTCGACAACGACGGCGCCGGGTAACGCATCGATCGGGACTCGGCTACGGGGGGGGGAAATCATGAAGGCGGTTACATGGCAGGCGCCGAAGAAGGTTCAGGTCGACGAGGTACCGGAGCCGCGGCTCCAGGAACCGACGGACGCGATCGTCCGTATCACGTCGTCCGGTCTGTGCGGGTCCGATCTACACCTGTACAACGTGCTCGGCATGTTCTTGGAACCGGGCGACATCCTCGGGCATGAACCGATGGGCATCGTCGAGGACATCGGCCCGGGCGTGAACCACATCAAACCCGGCGACCGCGTCGTCATCCCGTTCAACGTCTCGTGTGGCAGTTGCTGGATGTGTCGACGCGGGCTCATGTCCCAGTGCGAGACAACGCAGATGACCGATCAGGGCAAGGGCGGCCAGCTGTTGGGCTACACCTCCCTGTACGGGTCGATACCGGGAGGGCAAGCCGAGTACCTGCGGGTTCCACAGGCCCACTTCGGACCGATCAAGGTCCCGCCGACACACCCCGACGAGCACTATCTCTTCCTGTCGGATGTTCTGCCCACCGCGTGGCAGGGCGTCGCCTATGCCGACGTGACCGAGGGCGGCACCTGCACCGTCATCGGGCTCGGACCGGTCGGGCAGATGGCTGCCCGCATCGCCAAACACTTCGGCGCCCGCCTGGTCATCGGCGTCGACAGGGTCCCCGAGCGCCTCGAGATGGCGCGTCGAAACGGGATCGTGACGATCAACAGCGACGAGGTGGACGACGTCGGCGACGTGGTCAGGGACCTCACGGACGGGCGTGGCACGGATTCGGTGGTGGAGGCCGTCGGTATGGAGGCGCACGGCGCCCCGGTTCAGGAGTTGGCACAGAAGGCGACACGTCTCCTGCCCGACAAACTCGGTCAACGCGCCGCCGAAACCGTCGGCGTCGACCGCATGGCGGCGTTGACGATGTCGTTCGACGTCGTGAGGCGCGGCGGCGTCATCTCACTTCTGGGCGTCTACGGTGGACAGGCCGATCCGTTTCCCATGATGGACCTGTTCGACAAACAGATCGACCTGCGCATGGGGCAGGCCAACGTCAAACGATGGATAGACGACATTTTGCCGGTGCTCGAACGCGTTGACGACCCACTGGGTGTCGCCGACCTGACAACGCACCAGATGCCTCTGGAAGAGGCACCACACGCCTACGACATGTTCGAGAAAAAACAAGACGGCTGCATCAAAGTGGTGCTGAAACCCGGAGGCTGACATGGCGACGTACACGGTGCGGGTCGAACGCTGGAAAGACGAGGAGCGTGTCTGGCGCATCGAAACACCCGATACACAGATCAGTAGCGACCTCGACGCCGACGACGTCGCCGCCGAGACGGCGCTGTTGCAGACCGTCGCCGACGGCAACCGTTGGCGCGTCCAGGTCTGGGACGGAGAATTCGCCGCAGGCGAACCGGCGGCCGAACAAGACGCTCGACGCGACCCGTAACCGGCTCACACCGGTTTGACCGCGGTAATGACGGCGGCGTGCATGCCGGCGGCCACCTCATGGGTTAGCTGGATTTCGACGGCGGTGAGCCCGACCGCCGTGAGGCCGGAACGATATTCGCCGACGGACAGGGCTCCCGCGATACATCCGGCCCAGTCGCCCCGTTCGGCCCGTTCATCGAGGCTCACATGGTCTTCGGCTACCACATCGGACACCTGAATCCGGCCGCCCGGCTTGAGCACGCGGTGGATCTCCGCGAGAACCCTGCCCTTGTCCGTCGAGAGGTTGATGACGCAGTTGGAGATCACCACGTCCACGGCGCCGTCGGGCAACGGGATTGACTCCATCTCGCCCTTGAGAAACTCGACGTTCGACACGTCGGCTTCGGCGGCGTTGCGTCGCGCGAGCTCCAACATCTCGTCGGTCATATCCAGCCCGTAGACCTTCCCGGAGGGCCCGATCTTCTTGGCGGAGAGCAACACGTCGATACCGCCGCCCGAACCCAGGTCGAGCACGGTTTCGCCGAATCCGAGGTCGGTCACTCCGAGTGGGTCGCCGCACCCGAGTGAAGCCTCGACCGCAGCTACGGGCAGGCCCGACCGGTCGGCGACGCTGTAGAGGGTGGATCCGAACCGGCCGTCTCCCCCACCACAGCATGCTTCATCCGGTGTTTTGGTGGCGTCCATGACGCCGGACGCCGCTTCGGCGTATCGGGATCGAACTTCTTCTTTGATGTAGTGAACCATGACCCTCCTTGATTCGATACTTATCGAATCAAAGGTTGCCACTTGTTTTGACAACCGTCAAGATGGCGGCATGGCCGATTCCGAGCGCTGCACGCCGCCCATGCCACCTGAGAGGGCAAGCGATCTGGCGACGGCATTCAAGGCCCTGGGAGACCCGGTGCGGCTGCGCCTCCTGTCGATGATCGCCGCCCGGAACGGTGACGAGGTGTGCGTCTGCGAACTGACGATCGCCTTCACTCAGTCCGACGCGACCATCTCCCACCATCTGAAAGTCCTACGCAAAGCGGGCCTCGTGACGTCCGAACGACGCGGAACCTGGGTGTACTACCGGATCGCTCCGGACCGATTGACGGAGCTGTCTGCACTCCTCGCCTTCGCGCAGCCGGGCGGGCCCGAACCCGTCGTCACGCGCCACTCAACCGCGTGACTTATGTCACCGCGGGAACTTCACGGCCCCCACCGTCGACTTCTATGAGACGTAGAAGTTTGGGTGATCGTCACCCATGACGACAAGGAGCCCTTGTGGCAATCAGCAACAGCCGAGTGCGCGGTTCACTGGCCGCACTCGGAATGGCCGCGGTCCTCACACTGTCGGCGTGTGGAGGAGCCGAGACGGAGGCGGCCGCCGACGAGCCCACCGAGGCCGCCACGCTGACCGTCGAGGACGCGTGGGTCGTCACCGCCGACGACGGCATGACCGCCGCGTTCGCGGTGTTCAACAACCCGTCGGACACCGACATCGTCATCGCGTCGGCAGAATGCGCGCTGTCGCCCATGGAGCTTCACGAGATGGACATGTCCAGCGGCGACATGGTGATGCAGGAGAAGGAGGACGGCTTCACCATCCCCGCCGGAGAGAGCCACATTCTTGAGCCCGGGGGCGACCATCTGATGCTGATGGAACTGTCGGAACCGATCCTGGCCGGCGACGAGGTCGAGATCACGCTGCACCTGGTCGACGGTGAGCAGCTCGTGTTCACCGCCGTGGCCAAGGACTTCGCCGGCGCCGACGAGGAGTACAACCACGACGACCACGGCGACCACGGCGACCACGGCGAAGACGAGCACGACGACCACGGCGACCACGGCGACCACGGCGACCACGGCGAGGAGTGACGATGACCGACCCGTCGCCTCGCCTGTCCCGGCGAGGAATGCTCACCGGTGGGCTGGCCGCCGTCGGTGGTGCCGCCGTCGCCTCCACCGCGACGCTGGCACTGACCGGCGACGACGGGCCGTCTGCCGCAGCGGAACCGTCGGCCACGACCGTGCCGTTTCACGGCAAACGCCAGGCCGGCGTGGCCACCGCTCCGCAGGCCCACGGCACGTTCGTCAGCCTCGCGATGAAGCCCGACGTCGACGTGGAACGTTTCGCGTCGGTGCTGCGTCTCCTGAGCCAGGACGCCGAACGTTTGACCGAGGGACTGCCGGCGTTGGGCGACACCGAACCCGAGTTGGCGAAACCGGTCAACCGGTTGACCATCACCTTTGGATTCGGGCATGCGTTGTTCGACAAGCTCGGTATCGCCGACCGCCGACCCGCGGACTTCACGCCCGTTCCCGAGTTCGAACACGATCAGCTCGACGAGGCGTGGAACGGTGGGGACGTTCTGTTGCAGATCTGCGCCGACGACCCCACGACGGTCAGCCACGCCGTGCGAATGTGCGTCAAGGACGCCCGCTCGATAGCGGAGGTCAAGTGGGTCATGCGGGGGTTCCGGCAGGCGCCACCGGTCGTCGAACCGGGGGCGACTCCTCGCAACCTGATGGGCCAGTTGGACGGGACGGCCAACCCCGACCCGGACGACGAGGGGGTCGTCTGGCGCGACGGGTCGGATTCCATGGCCGACGGCACGACACTGGTGATTCGACGTATTCGCGCGGAGATGGAAGCGTGGGACGCGGTTCCACCGGTGTCGAAGGAGCAGATCATGGGCCGTCGGCTGGACACCGGAGCTCCGTTGACGGGCGAGAGCGAACACGATGAACCGGATTTTTCGGTGACCGACCATCTTCACCTGCCGGTGATCGCGCCGAACTCGCATATCAAGCGGGCACGTCTCGACGACGGACGCCGCATCTTCCGTCGGGCCTACAACTACGACGATCACATCTTGTCCGACGGGACGGGCGATGTCGGCCTGATCTTTGCGGCCTATCAGGCCGACATCGGCACGTTCGTCGACATCCAGGCTCAATTGGACGCGGCGGACATGTTGAACGCCTATGTGACGGCGGTGGGGTCGGCGGAGTTTCTCATCCCACCGGGCTGCGAAGAGGGCGGCTGGGTCGGCGAGACCTTGTTCGGCTAACCGTCACGTGACGGGGGTGAACCCTCGTCGAGGAGTGTGGCCTCCATATCGTCGGCCGTCGCGGCAAGGAACCGAGTCACGATCTTGATCTCGGATTCGGTCAACGCCGCGGCGGCCGCGAAGCGCGCCGCGTGATGGCGGCCGACCGCGTTCATTGCCGCGAGCCGCGTGTGCGGTGTGACGGTGACGGTGACCGTCCGACGGTCGAGATTGCTGCGAGACCGCACGACGTGCCCGCTGTTTTCCAGGCGGTCGAGCAGTTTGGTCGTCGAAGCGGGGGTGATACGCAGGTGCGCGGCAAGCATGCCGGGGGTCGCGTCGACGTTCTGATGGAAACAGGCGATGAGGAACTGGATGGCGAGCATGTCGGTTTCCTTGAGGCGCATGTACTGTTGCCCGGCCTCGAAGACCTTCCGTTCGACGGTCCGAAGCCGTCCCATCGCGGTCATGAGACGCCCGATGCGTTCCAGTTGTTCGGGGCCGACGCCAGTGCGGTCGACCAGCTCGCCATGAGGATCGTTGGCCTCAACGCTGTACAACTCGACGCGCCGGGACATCGGTCACCCTCCTTTTTCGGATCATGCCCGGAAAACTATAGTAACGTCGATCAGTACGCTTAGCCAACTATTAGCTTGGCTAATCACCGAAGGAGTCTCATGACCGGGAGCACCAAACAACCGAAACGGATCCTACGGATCCTGCTCCCGGCGGTATTGATCCTGGCATGGCTGGCCGGTGCCGCCATCGGAGGACCATACTTCGGAAAGATCGACGAGGTCTCGTCCAACGACAACGCCACATACCTTCCCGAGAGCGCCGAGGCCACGCAGGTACGCGACCGTCTCGACGAATTCCTCGACGCCGACACGATTCCCGCCGTCATCGTCATCACCGGCGACACGGAATTGTCCGAAGAGGACCTCACTGCGACCCAACAGGTCGTCGACGACATCGGCACCCTCGACGAGGTACACAGCGGAGTGTCTCCGCCCATCCCCTCCGAAGACGGTCTGGCGGTTCAGGTCTTCGTCCCCATGGACGCCGGAGCCGACATCCCCACAACCGTGGACGAGATCCGCACGATCATGGCCGACGACCTCCCCGGCAACCTCACCGCGCACGTCACCGGACCCGCCGGATTCTCCGCCGACCTCCTGGAGGGCTTCGCAGGCATCGACGGACTCCTTTTGGGTGTGGCGCTCAGTGCGGTCCTGTTGATCCTCCTGTTCGTTTACCGCTCGCTTCTCCTCCCGATCGTCGTCCTGTCCACCAGCCTGTTCGCGCTGTGCGTCGCGCTGCTGACCGTGTGGTGGCTGGCCAAGATCGACCTACTCGTCCTCACCGGACAGACACAGGGCATCCTGTTCATCCTCGTCATCGGCGCCGCCACCGACTACGCGTTGCTCTACACCGCTCGATACCGCGAAGAGCTACGGCGCAACAAGGACCGCGGCGCCGCCACGCGAGCCGCCGTCAAGGGATCCGTCGAACCGATCCTCGCCTCCGGCGGAACCGTCATCGCCGGTCTGCTGTGTCTACTGCTCAGCGACCTGGGTTCGAACAAGTCGCTGGGCCCGGTCGCCGCGATCGGCATCGTCTTCGCCATGGCGTCGGCGTTGAGCCTGCTCCCGTCGCTCCTGTTCGCCATGGGGCGGGTCGCCTACTGGCCGCGCCGTCCACGCTACGAACCCGAACGCGGCGACGACATCGCCGTCAACACCGGCGCCTACGCGAAGATCGGCACCTGGATCGAGCGTCGTCCTCGGGTCGTGTGGATCGCCTGCACCCTGCTGTTGGTGATCGGAGCGGCGTTCATCACGCAGCTACGGGCCGACGGTGTCCCACAAAGCGAATTCGTGCTCGGCACCTCCGATGCCCGCGACGGCCAGGAGGCGCTCGCCGACCACTTCGCGGCCGGTTCCGGAACCCCCGTCTATCTGATCGCGTCCGAAGCCGACTACCCCGCCGTCGTCGACGTCCTGGTGGCCGACGACGGCGTCGCCTCCATATCCATTACCGCCGACACACCCAGCGGCAGCATCCCCATAGGCGACGACGGTGCCCCCGCCGCACCGCCGGGCATGGAGGGTTCACCGACGATCGTGGACGGTGACGTGCTTCTACAGGCGACACTGTCCGACGCAACGGACAGCGACGCCGCGGCCGACACGGTTCGGTCACTGCGGGCCGAGTTGGACACCACAGCGCTCATCGGCGGCACCACGGCCATCGACGTCGACACCAACGACACGGCCGCAGCCGATCGCGACCTCATCATTCCGGTCGTTTTGGTCGTCATCCTCCTGATTCTCATGGCGTTGTTGCGGTCGATCCTCGCTCCGGTGCTGCTGATCGCCACCACGGTGCTCTCATTCGGCACGGCCATGGGAGTGTCCGCGCTGGTGTTCAACGAACTGTTCGCCTTCCCCGGCGCAGACCCGAGCGTCCCGCTGTACGGATTCATTTTCCTTGTGGCACTGGGGATCGACTACAACATCTTCCTCATGACACGGGTACGTGAGGAGTCCCTTCACCACGGGACCCGCGAAGGAATCCATAGAGGCCTGGCGGTGACCGGCGGTGTCATCACCTCCGCCGGAATCGTCCTGGCCGCGACGTTCGCGGCGTTGGCGGTCATCCCCATCCTGTTCCTGGTGCAGCTGGCGTTCATCGTCGCCTTCGGCGTCCTCCTGGACACGTTCCTCGTCCGAACGCTGCTCGTCCCCGCCCTGGGGTTCGACATCGGCCGGCCCATCTGGTGGCCGTCCCGCCGGATCAACCGGTAGAAGGCTCACCGCCTCCGACTGCGGCTGCACGAACTCCCGACGCGGAGTCGTGCAGCCGCCGTGCAATCCACCGCCATAGTCGACTCGAAACCGAAGAGTCGACCAAGGAGCAACGGTGGGTTCGATCATCGACCGCATATCTCAGCTGAACATCGAGGTCACCTCACCGGATCGAACCGTGAGCGGGCAATTGACCATGCGCGCCGGAATGAGCATCCGGTTTGCCGAGGACATACGCCGGTGGCACGACGAGGACACGTTGGCCGCGCAAGTCGAGGCGGTGCTTCGGGGCCTGGTCGCCGGGCAGCGGCGCGCAGCGCACATGCTCCGAGGAACGACCGAGCCGGACCCGTCGGAGAAACCGCGCACGCCCGCAGCAGAACGCGCCGCGAAACTGGCCGAGGCCATCGCCGAGCAGGACGTGTCCGCCGAGTCCACCGATGGCAATGTCCTCATACGACAAACCGGTGCGGACGACTTCATCGTCGTCATCGTCCCGGGATCACTCCATCGGATTCCGCAGGACGCACTGCGGGCCGAGGTGCAATCGGCGTTGTTCACGGTGCGACGCGAGTTCGGCAGAAACGCACGGCAACTCAACGAACAGTTTTATTCCTCCAGGGGCACAGGAGCACGGAGATGACCGAAGAACTGACAGCAGACCTCGTCGAACTGCGCAAGATCGGCGAGTACCCCATCCCCGACATCGCCGAGGATTTCCTGGCGACGGCCAACGCCTTGGCCAACGTGAGCTACTCCGCGTCCGGCTTGTTCACCAGCCCCGCGTCCGGGGGCGCCGAAAGCCGGGTACGGCGCGAATGGCTGGCCCTGTTCGAGCTGACACAGAACGCCGCAGCCACCACCTGCACGAACCTCCGCGACATAGGCATCGGCATCGTCAACGCGGCCAACAGCTTCGCATCCGACGACGACAACAGCGGGACCACGTTGGACGCGCTCAACGCCGAGATGGAGATCTACGAGCACGGCGATCCGGATCGCAATATGGGCAGCAACGAGAAGCCGGGTCCGGTAGACGATCCGGACGTCGTGGACGTGCCCGATGACGAAGTCGCCAAGATCATCCCACCCGGCGAATACATGTAGTAGAGGACGGACCATTCATGATCACCCCATCGGATGTACGAGACAAAGCCGACTACGTTCGCAGGCTCGCCACGGACCTCCGAGCCTTGGAACTGTTCGCCGACTTGACCCCCGAAGACGTCAACGGCCTCCATGACACCGTTGACCCCGGCTTTTACGATTCCATGAACGTCGCCCACGATCGCCTCGATTTCGTCAGAGAGCAGGGCGTCGATCTCGGCAACGAGTTCGACTACCTCACCGAGATGTTCAACGGACTCACCGATTACCACTCGGGCCCATACGAGACGGTCGTAGCCGAACTTGAAGCCGCCGCGGCCTGCCTCAACGCCTCCACCGGGCTGAGCACGGCGTTCTCCGCCGTGGAAGCGGGGGCTCCCGATTCGGTGGACGTCACCATTCCGGACGAATGGGCCGGTGACTTCGTCACCACGCTGAGGGACCACGTCGTCAACCTACTGCCATACCACCGGCTCTACCACCTGGCGCTCATATCGCAGTTGGTCGACATCACCAACGCACACATGGTCCTCCACCAGATGGTCATCGACGGTCTGTACGACATACTCGAAACCACCCGACAGAAACTGCAGGCGACCATCGACGCGGCAACGGGTGCAGAACTGTCCGTATTGCACTACAGCCAGATAGCCGTCGCCCTGTTGCAGGTCGGCGCGGCGCTCACCGGTGTCGGGGTGGCGGCCACAGTGGGTCTGGCCGTGTTGAACGCGGGAGTCGTCGCCGCCTCGGCCGGCGCCAGTGTGGCGACGCTGACCGACGAGGCCAAAAGTCAGGCCTCCTCATCGAAGGTGGAAATCACCGGCGACACCAGCTTCGACATCATCGACTCGATGCACGAGGCCGTCAACACCTTGACGTCGAACATTCCCGACGAGGAGTTCGAACTCGCCGACAGCATCTCCGATGCCACGCTTAGCCTGACCCGAGTCCTTACCGCGGGCGACACCGTCAACGCCACCGAGGCCAGCAAGTTCGCCTGGCATATCGTGCCGATTCGACCCGCGATCGCCGACGGTCCACCGAGCAGCGACACCGACTTCAGATACAAGGGTTAACCGTCTCATCGCGATGCCGATGTCGCCGAGGATGTTCGTCGCCTCCCGGCGGCGTTCGTCGGCGCCGACACGATCGTCCAGGCCCAGGTGTGAAACGGCCAGTGCGTCGAGCGCCCGGGCCTCCCGCAACGGTTCCGGCATCGCCGCATACAGATCGCGGGCCATTTCACCGTGAGAAACGGCCGAAGCGAAGTCGGCGAGTTCGTTGTAGACGTGACACATCAGCAGGTGCCCGGCCGCACGGTCGTGCACCTGCTGATGCTCCACGCCGGACCTCAAACACTCCTGCGCCACATCGTGAGCCTCGTCGATTCTTCCGAGCGACAACAGGCTCTCGGCCAACGGTTGCAACAGGGTGGCCACACTCGCCCCATGGCGATTGGCTCGTTTGTCCTCATGGACCGCCATGAGCTCGGCGTGCCCGTTCGCGATGTCGCCGACGGCCAGCTTCACACGCGCCGACAGAATGCGCGCGTTACGATGCCGAGCGCGGTTGGGTGAGGCCAGCGCCTGGTCCACATACCGCCGACACTCCTCGTAACGGCCCTGGTCGAAACACAGTTCCGCCGTCTGCAACGGCACCACGGTGGGGTGGTAATCCCGGTCGGAGCCACGGAAACTCCAGTCGAGACCGTCCAACAGGTCACGGCGCGCCTGCTCGTACCTTCCCAACCTGCGGCGTACGTCTCCCAGCGCGCCCAGACGAGCCGCGACTGCGTACACGCTCCCACTACGACGCGAGATCTCCAACGCGTCGCTCAACATCCGCTCGGCCGACAGGTTGTCTCCACGCATGATCGACAGGTGAGCCAGGTTGTTCAGGTGCCGCCCCAGAAGTACGTCGTCGTCGGCTGCGCGAGCGAACCGCACCGCAAGTTCTGCGGACTCACCCGCCCTGTCAAACCTTCTTTCCGCCCAGAACGTGCCGGCAACGAGATTGTGCATCGCCGCCCGCCCCCGGTCGTCGTCGTTCTCGTCGGCCACGGCAAGGCACGAGCCCGCGACCTCCCTGATGAGAGCGGTGTCCTCACCACCGTGGACCAGCCGTTCCAGGCCCATCGCCGCGTGCCACACCGCCGGGTGTGTCTCGAAGGCCGCGATCACGGTCATGATGTCCTCGTAATCGTCGTGAGCGTTCGGAGCCCGATACCACTTCAGGATCCGAGCTCGGGCGTCGTGCATCTCGCCACGACCGAGTTCCTCCGTCGCCTGCCGTTCGCCGTAGAGACGCACCAGGTCGTGAAAACGCAGCCTGCCACGACTGTGGCGCTGCATCAGATGTGCATCCACCAACAGTTCGATGTGACGCCGCGTCTCGCGCTCCTCCACCGCGTTGACCGCGCCGGCCAGCTCCTCGGAAAAGGTCGGCGCCGGGATCAACGACGACAACAGGAAAAATCGTTTCGTATCCGGGTCGAGCGTCGCCAGGGACAGGCCGATACCGTCGGCGACGGTGGCTCGCGAATCGCCGGGGATCGTCAGGCGTTCCAGACGGTCGGTGCCGGCAAGTTCGTCCGCAACGTCCGACATGGTCAAATGAGGACGCGCGGCCACATGCGCTCCCACGATGCGCAACGCCAACGGCAGACGATCGCAAAGGTCGACGACGCGCCGGGCGGCGGCGGTATCCCGCACTCGCTCGGCGCCGACCATGCCGCTCAACAACTCCAGCGCCCGGTCTCGCCCGAGCGAACCCAGGGGGACCACCGGTACCCCGTCGACGGCGGTCAACCCGGTCATACCGCTTCGACTCGTGATCAGTGCGAAGCTTCCTCCCGACGGCAGCAACGAGCGCACCTGATCGGCGGACCCTGCGTTGTCCAACACCATCAGGACACGTCGACCGTTGAGTGTGGAACGCAACAGTGCGGCGGCCTCATCGTGATCGGCCGGAACCTGGTCGGGTGCATATCCCCAGGCCCGCAACGACCTGTGCAGTACCTCGTCGGCCGTCAACGGGCGCTGCCGATCGTACCCTCGCAGGTTGACGAACAGCTGCCCGTCGGGAAAGCGGCTCATGTGCCGGTGGCCCCAGTGAAGTGCCAACGCGGTCTTGCCCACCCCGGCGGCGCCGGTCACCACGGCGCTGTTCACGCCTTCGGCAAAGAGCCGGTCCAGTTCGGCCAACGAGCCACGGCGGCCGACCAGCGGGTTGTCGGCGGGCAGTTGTGTGGGCACCGGCATCGGCGCCGTCCGAGGCGATTCGGGATGGACGTGTCCACGCAACATACTTCGGTGAAGATCCTGCAAGGACTCGTCCGGATCGATGCCCAGGTCCTCGGCGAGCCGAAGACGCAGTCCGTCATATGCGGTCAAAGCCTCGGCTGTGCGTCCACTATGGTGGAGCGCCGACATCAACAGTCCCACCAGGTCCTGTCGGTACGGGTGGACGTCGACCAGGGCACGCGCCTCACTCACCACTCGGCCCGGCTGCCCCATCGCCAACTCGGTCTCCATACGCATCTTGAGCGCGGACGACCGCTGTTCGTTCCACCGTTCGGCGCCGGAGGCGATCAACCGCCCCGGTATACCCGCCAACGCCGTCCCTCGCCACAACTCCAACGCTCGACACAACACGGAGTGAGCCGCCGAGTGGTCACCGCCTTCGACGAGGCCGCGTGCCCGGTGCATCTCGTCGGTGAACAGGCGCGCATCGAGCCGGTCGGTCGTCAGCCGATAGCCGTCCCCCACCGACTCGACGGGATCGTCTCCGTGTGCGGCGAGCAGCCGCCGAAGCGCCGCCACTCCGTTCTGCACCTGACGTCTCGCCGTGCCGGGCGGGTCGTCGTCCCACAACGCGTCGACCAACCGGTGTATCGGAACGACCTGCCCCATCTCGAGCAACAGGGTCGCCAACAGCTTCGGCTGATGACGACCCTGTAGTTGCACAACGACGTCGTCAACGACAACCTCGAGCGTGCCAAGGATTCGAAACCACACGGTTCAAACGTACGTCGACCGTGCGCGTCCGGTACTACGGCTTTCGGCCCACACAGGCGACGATGCACTTCGCGGCGGCGGCCAACGGTTCCAGATGCGGCCCGTCCGGCCACCAGTCGTCGTTGACGACCAGGCCGGGGTCCACAAGGTCCAGTCCCTCGAGCATTTCCATGATCTCGGAGCGCTTCCTGAAGTAGCCGCGGTTGATCCCGGCATTCAAGATGGACTGAACGCGTTGCGCCGTCTCGGAGTTCTCGTCTTCTGGATCGAAGAAGTGGCTGAAGGCGACAAACGAACCCGAGGGGATCGCATCGATGTAGGCCCGCATGACGTCGACCGGCGAGTTGCCGTTCTCACCGCCGTGGTGATGCAGTGTGGCCACCTGCAACAACGCCAACGGGCGGGTGAAGTCCAGGTTCTCGGTGACGGTTTCGTTCTCGAGAACCTGCGGCGGGTCGAAGATGTCGGCGGCGAGGAAGTTCGTGTTCTCGTTCTCCTCCAGCAGCGCACGGCCGTGCGCTACGACGACGGGGTCGTTGTCGACGTAGACGACCTTCGCCTCCCGGTTCAGCCGCTGAGCGACCTGATGTGTGTTCTCCGCCGTCGGTAGACCCGAGCCACAGTCCAGGTACTGATCGATTCCCGCCCGATTCGCGAGGAAACGGACCGCTCGAATGAGGAACGTCCGGTTGGTCACGGCGATGAGTCCGACCTCGGGAACGGCCGCGTTCAACTGCCTCAGCAGTTCACGGTCGACTGCATAGTTGTCCTTGCCGCCCAGGGCGTAGTCGTATGCTCGAGCGACACTCGGTTTGGTCGTGTCGATCATCGGAGCCTGGGAACGCTCGGATGTGGGGGACGTCGTCATCCTACGACCTCACAGTACTGCTGGAATTGTCATGGTCACATTAAGGTTAAGCCACGTTAAAGCCGGATGAAACCCACCCGTGTGGTTGCGGCCTCGGCCTTTCCGGGACGTCCACAACCACGGGTCTATATGACCCACTTCGGACGTCCCTCCACACACCACACAGGACCCGCTCACGGCCGTCACTTTCGAATGGTCGGGTAGGGAATGAACGTACCGGCCCGTTCGTCGACGCGCAGCGATCCGCCCACCGGTGGAAACGCGCGTTGTGCACAGTCGACCCGTTCACACACCTTGCAGCCCATGCCGATCGGTGTCGCCGCGTCGGGGTCGTTCAAGTCCAGCCCTTGCGAATAGACGAGCTTGCGCGCATGCCTCAGTTCGCAACCCAACCCGATGGCGAACTCCTTACCCGGACTGCGATAACCGCCTCGCCGATAGCGAACCGTTTTCGCAAGCCACAGGTAGCGACGGTTGTCGGGCATTGCAGCCACCTGGACCAGCAGACGGTCCGGCATGGCAAACGCCTCGTACACCGTCCACAACGGGCATGTACCACCGGCTTTGGAGAAGTGGAAGCCGGTGGCGGACTGGCGTTTCGAGATGTTTCCGGCACGATCGACCCTGATGAACGAGAACGGAACACCACGCTGCCTGGGCCGTTGCAGAGTGCTCAATCGGTGGCAGATCGTCTCGAAACCGACCTCGAAATGTTCGGCAAGCCGCTCGACGTCGTATCGGTACTCCTCGGCACGTGCACGTATTCGTCCATAAGGAAGGATCAACGCCCCGGCGAAATAGTTTGCCAACCCTATACGAGCCAGCTGCTTCGCCGTGTCCGTCGCGAAACCCGCTGCGTCGGCCAACCGGGCTATCAGGTCACGGTGTTCCAACAGCGCCAGCTGTGTCGCCATACGAAACGCCTGCTGGCCGGGCGCCAACCGCGCCGCCAGATACAGCACTCGTTGCCGAACATCGAGACGATGCTGGATCGCGTCGTCGTCGACCGATACGACCCGGACACCGTGCCGGTGAGCCAACTCCGCCACGAGCCGCTCCCGGGCGTTCTCCGGCTCCAATTCCCACCGGGCCGCAGTTTCCTCCGCGATGTCGTCAAGCTCGGCCACGTGGTTGTGTCTGGCGTAAAAGAAGTCTCGGACCTCTTCATGCGGCTGCGGACCCACCGAAACGGCGCCGTGACCAGCGTGGCTTTCCAACAGGGCCGCCGTCTGATCAACCGTGTCCTGCTGCCGGCGGTGCATCGCCACCATGGCCGCGGCGATCTCGGGCATCTGCGAGGTGAGTTCGGCGATGTCGGTCTCGCTGACCTTTCCGGTCGCAATGTGTTCACGCAACGCGGTCCTGACGTCTGCCGCCAGTCTCGCGGCGTCACGGGTCGCGAAAAAGTCGGCGTCGACTCCGAACTCCTCGGTAACGCGAATGAGCACCGATACGGTGAGGGGGCGTTTCCCGCGTTCCAGCTGGTTCAGGTAGCTCGCCGAGATACCGAGACGGTCGGCAAGCGCCACCTGTGAAAGCCGATGGCTTTCACGGAGCCTGCGAAGGTGCGAGCCCACATACGTCTTCGCCATGATCGGCAGACTACGGCATCAATTCTTCACAACATTGGCAAAGCGCCCCCCAAACCTTCGCTTTATTGGATAAATGGGCCTGTTGACCTGCAATGCCCGCCTCGTGACCATGACCATTGTTGATTCGCAAAAGTTGGATGGAGTCGGTATGCCCGAATTCGAGGTCCGCACCCGCCCCAGTGCCGACGCGTTGGCCGAAGACGAACAGTTGGCCCATCGGCTGGCCAAGGTCGCCGTCGACGTTGTCGATATCGACAACGACGTCATCGAGATGATCATCAACCGCGTCATCGACAACGCGGCCGTCGCCGTGGCCTCACTGCGGCGCTCACCGGTGGCCGCGGCTCGAGACCAAGCACTGTCGGCGCGGACACGACCCGGGGCGCGTATCTTCGGAATGCCCACCGACGTCACGGTGTCACCGGAATGGGCGGCGTGGGCCAACGGCGTGGCCGTACGGGAACTGGACTTCCACGACACTTTTCTGGCCGCCGACTATTCACACCCGGCCGACAACATTCCGCCCGTTCTCGCCGTCGCCGAACACACCGGACGCAGTGGTGCCGACGTGATCCGTGGCCTGGCGGCCGCCTACGAACTTCACATCGGCCTTGTCAGGGCCATCTGCCTGCACGAACACCGCATCGACCACATCGCGCACCTGGCACCGGCCGCGGCCGGCGGTATCGGCGCGTTGCTGCAACTCGACGTCGACACGGTGTACCAGGCGATCGGGCATGCCGTGCACACCACGACCACGACACGACAGTCCCGCAAGGGACGTATCTCGACGTGGAAGGCGTACGCGCCCGCCTTCGCCGGAAAACAAGCGGTCGAAGCCGTCGACCGCGCGATGCGTGGCCAGACGTCACCGGCACCGATATACGAGGGTGAGGACGCGGTCATCAGTCGCCTGTTGAGTGGGCCCGAAGCCGTGTACCACGTGGCGCTACCGGCGCCGGGGGAGCCCAAGCGGGCCATTCTGGATAGTTACACCAAGCAGCATTCCGCCGAATACCAGGCACAGGCGTTGATCGACCTGGCCATCGACCTGGGGCAGCGTATCGAGGACCTCGAAACAGTGGAAAGCGTGGTCATCCACACCAGCCATCACACCCACCAGGTCATCGGTTCCGGGTCCGGCGATCCCCAGAAATACGACCCGGCGGCGGGTCGCGAAACATTGGACCATTCGATCCCGTACATCTTCGCCGTCGCGTTGCAGGACAGCCGGTGGCACCACGTCGACTCCTACACTCCCGAACGCGCCTCTCGTCCGGACACCGTGCGACTGTGGCAAAAGATCACCACCGTCGAGGACGACGCGTGGACCCGCCGATACCGGCACCCGGATCCGGCGAAGCGGGCATTCGGTGGACGCGTCGTCATCACGTTGTCCGCCGGGCAACAGATCGACGGGGAACTGTCGGTGGCTCACGCCCATCCGGCCGGCAAACGCCCGTTCGGACGCGACCAATACGTCGAGAAGTTCCGCACCCTCGCCGACGGCGTGATCTCACCGGACGAACAGGACCGGTTCCTCGAGGCCGCTGCGGGTCTGCCCGACCTGTCCGCCGGCGAGATCTCGCTCCTCGGTATCGACGCCGGGCTCAAGCCGGTCCCGTCAACGAAGGGAATCCTGTGATGCTGTACTCGCGTGTCGGCATCGCCGACAAACGCGCCGCACTACGGACCGGTCTCGCCGGCACCGAACTGCTGCGTTACCCGGGAGCATTCAGTCCCCTCGTCGCCCGGGCCGTCCAAAGGCAGGGCTTCGACGGCGTGTATGTCTCGGGCGGGGCGTTGGCGGCCGACCTGGGGCTGCCCGACATCGGGCTGACCACGTTGACCGAGGTGTCACAGCGTGCCGCGGCCATCGCCCGCATGGTCGACACTCCAACCATTGTGGATGCCGATACCGGATTCGGTGAGCCGCTCAACGCGGCCCGCACCGTTCAGACGCTGGAGGACGCCGGAGTCGCCGGCTGCCACATCGAGGATCAGGAAAACCCGAAACGCTGCGGCCACCTCGACGGGAAGTCGATAACAAACCTGGCGACGTCGGTCCGGCGTATCAGGGCCGCCGTGGAAGCACGCCGAGATCCCGGCTTCGTCATCTGCGCCCGCACCGACGTGCGCGCCGCCGAAGGGCTGCGGGCCACCGTAGACCGGGCCAAGGCGTACGCCGACGCCGGCGCGGACCTGCTGTTCCCCGAGGCGCTCGCCGACGCGTCCGAATTCGAGGCCGTCGCCGCAGCGGTGGACATCCCGGTGCTGGCCAACATGACCGAGTTCGGCAAATCCACGCTACTGACCGCCGACGAGCTGCGCAACGCGGGCGTACGGGTCGTCATCTACCCGGTGACAATGCTGCGTGTCGCGATGGGCGCGGTCGTCACAGCGCTATCCGAACTCGACGACACCGGCACGCAGGCCGGTTTCGTGGAAGGCATGCAGACACGAACCGAGTTGTACGACCTTCTCGACTACTCCGATTACACCTCGTTCGACACCGACGTCTACGACAGCGGAGCAATTCATGACGATGCATAAGGGCCTGGCGGGGGTTGTGGTCGACGAGACCGCGATCTCCTATGTGAACCAGGAAACGAACTCGCTGACCTATCGCGGTTATCCGGTTCAACAGTTGACGAAACGATGCTCGTTCGAAGAGGTCGCCTACCTGATCCTGCACGGTGAACTGCCCGACGCCTCGCAACTTGAACGCTTCACCGCCGCCGAACGTGCCGGTCGTGGACTGCCGCGCAGCCTTACCGACACCCTGCGTCGCCTACCCGAATCCAGTCATCCCATGGACGCGCTGCGCACCGCGGTCAGCCACATCGGTGCCGAGGATCCTCTGGAGGACAGCAACCGGCCCAAACACAACGTCGCCAAGGCGGTGAGTCTGTTCGCGAAGCTTCCGACCGTGGTCGCCGCCGAACAGCGCCGCCGAAACGGGCTGGAGCCGATCGCGCCGGACCCGGCGCGCGGCTTCGCGGAGAACTTCCTGTACATGTGCGGCCACACGTCGCCGGCCACAGAGATCGTCGACGCCTTCGAGACCTCGCTGATCCTCTACGCCGAACACGGTTTCAACGCCTCCACGTTCACCGCACGAGTCGTCACGTCGACTCTGTCCGACTTCTACAGTTCCGTCATCGCCGCAATCGGAGCCCTCAAAGGCCCACTCCATGGTGGAGCCAACGAAGCGGTTATGCACATGATGGAGGAGATCGGCGACCCGTCCCGGGTGTCGGATTGGCTCGACGAGGCACTGGCGAAACGCCGCGTCATCATGGGTTTTGGCCATCGTGTCTACAAACACGGTGACTCGCGGGTGCCCATCATGAAGCAGGCGCTGTGGGAGGTTGCCGGCCACCACCGCGACGGCGCACGGCTAACGGAGATCTACCGCATTCTGGCCGACCGCATGCTGACGGCCAAAAACCTCCATCCGAACCTCGACTATCCAGCCGGGCCCGCTTACCACCTGATGGGCCTGGACATCCCGATCTTCACACCTGTCTTCGTGATGTCACGGATCACCGGCTGGTCTGCGCACATCATCGAGCAGCTGGAAGCCAACACGCTGATCCGTCCTTTGAGTCATTACAGCGGCGTCGCCGAACGCTCCATACCCGTGATGACTCGCACCCACAGGAAGGCAACGACATGACGTCGGCGCAACGCGTCACGTACGCAACACTCACCAGCGACAACGAGGACCTGCACCGGTCTTACGAGGCCGGGGCCGTCGTGGCCGGCGGCCTGCTCGGCCGCGAGATCACCGGTCACCGTGCACCGCGCTCGACCAAGTCGACGCTTCACGAGGTGACCGGGCCACACGACCCGAGCGTGGTGATCTCGCGAGTCCGCGAGTCGACCGCCGCCGACGTGGCCGACGGCATCGCCACCGCCAAGGCGGCGTCACTGCGTTGGGCGACAACGGACTGGCGGGAACGTGTAGCGATCCTCGACCGAGTGGCCGACCTGATCAGCGATCGGGTGTACGAGCTGGCGGCCCTGATGAGTCTGGAGAACGGCAAAAACCGTCTCGAGGCTCTCGGCGACGTCGAAGAGGCCGCGGACATGATCCGCTACTACTGCACCCAGATGGTCGACAACAACGGTTACAACCATCCCATGGGGACGATCGTCGACACCGAACGTACCCGCAGTGTCCTGAAACCGTACGGGGTGTGGGCGGTGATCGCACCCTTCAACTTCCCGGCGGCGCTTTCGGCCGGACCCACGGGAGCGGCACTGGTCACCGGAAACACCGTGGTCCTCAAGCCCAGCCTGACCGGGGCCTTCACGGCCGCGAAACTGTTCGAATGCTTCACCGAAGCCGGACTGCCGCCCGACGTCGCCGTGCTACTGCCCGGTGGCGACGAGGTCGGCAAAGCCGTCGTCGACGACGAACGCATCGGCGGCATCACGTTCACCGGGTCGTCACAGACCGGGTTCGACATCTTCAACGGATTCAGCCGCCACTACCCGAAGCCGGTCATGGCGGAAACGGGTGGAAAGAACCCGACAATCGTTTCGGCCAACGCCGACCTCGACGCCGCGGCACTGGGAGTGGCACGGTCGGCTTTCGGTTACGCCGGTCAAAAATGTTCGGCATGTTCGCGGGTCTACGTCGACGCGTCGGTGCACGACGACTTCGTCGCGCGACTCGTGGAGACGACCCGGGGCCTGACCATCGGCTCGCCCATCGAGAGGGACACCTTCGTCGGTCCCGTCGTCGATCGCGAGGCCGTGGAACGGTACCGACGCGCGGTCGAACACGCGAAGAAGTGCGGCACCGTGGCCGTCGGCGGCCGGTTCCTGGGCGGCACGGCCGAGCTGCCCGGGCACTATCTCGCCCCCACGGTCGTGACCGGTGTGGACGTCTCCGACGACCTGTTCGTCACCGAGCTGTTCGCGCCGTTCGTCGCCGTCGCGGCCGTTTCGTCGTTCGACGAGGGCTTGAGGCTGGCCAACGCCGGGCATGCCGGTCTGACCGCCGGGTGTTTCTCATCCGACCAGGATGAGATCGACCGGTTCCTCAACGAGATCGAAGCCGGCGTCGTGTATGTCAACCGACCCTCCGGCGCCACCACCGGGGCCTGGCCCGGCGTTCAGCCGTTCGGTGGCTGGAAGGCGTCCGGCAGCACCGGCAAAGCCGGCGGCGGCCTGTATTACCTGCCCGAATTCCTACGTGAACAGTCTCAAACGGTGGTGACAGCATGACCCTCGACACCTGGCTCGATCCGAACCGGACCGTACCGGATCTGCGGACGAAACTCCCCGGTCCGTTGGGGACCAAACTGCTCGAAGAGGACCTTTCGATCACCAGTCCCTCACTGCCGAGGGCATACCCCATGGTTCCGGTACGGGGCAGCGGTGCCGCCGTCGAGGACATCGACGGGAACCTCTTCCTCGACTTCAATGCCGGTATCGCCGTCAACTCGACCGGACACGCACACCCCGCGGTCGTCCAGGCGGTGCGTGACCAGGCCGAGAACCTGCTGCACTACTCCGCCAGCGACTTCTATCTGCCGATCTACTCGCAGATGTGCCGCCGACTCGCCCGGACCGCACCGATGTCGGGGCCGACACGGGTGTTCCTCACCAACTCCGGCGCCGAGGCCGTCGAAGGCGCCATGAAGCTGGTGCGGCATGCGACCGGTCGCCACGGCATCATCAGTTTCTTCGGCGGGTTCCACGGCCGCAGCTACGGCGCAGTAACTTTGACGGCGTCAAAATCCAAGTACCACAAGGGTTTCGGCCCGCTCGTGCCCGGCGTTTACCACGCCCCGTACGCTGACGCCGCCCGCGATAACCCCGCAGAGGGCCTCTGGCACACGATCGAGCACCTGGAGAACGTGCTGTTCCGTCACCAAGTCGATCCAAGCGAGATCGCCGCGGTTTTCGTCGAACCGATCCAAGGGGAAGGCGGCTACATCGTTCCGCCACCGGGTTGGATGACTGCGCTTGCCGACCTGTGCCGGTCACACGGCATCCTGCTGGTCGCCGACGAAGTACAGTCCGGGGCCGGCCGCACTGGTCGCATGTGGGCGATCGAGCACACCGGCGTCGAACCCGACATCCTACTCAGCGCGAAGGGCCTCGCTTCAGGGCTTCCGTTGGGCGCGTTCATGGCGCGCGCCGACATCATGGAGTCGTGGGGCACCGGGGCACACGGTTCGACATACGGCGGGAGCCCGATCCCGTGCGCGGCCGGCATCGCCACGCTCGACGTCATCGAGTCGGAGAAACTGCTGGACAACGCGACCGCACGCGGTGAGCAGATCACCACCGGATTGTCCGGGATCGCCACACGATCCGGCAGCATCACCGACGTGCGCGGGGTCGGATTGATGATCGGTGTCGAGTTCACCGACGGCGACACCGCCGCCAAGGTCCAGGAGGCGTGTTTCAGGCGCGGCCTTCTGGTCCTGGAGGCCGGGGAGAACGTGATCCGCATGTCTCCGCCGCTGGTTATCGACGCCGCGCAGGTCGACGCCGCCCTGGAACTGTTCGAGGCGGCCGTCATCGAGGTCGAACATGTCTAAAGTGGTATCGATGGCGGAGGCGATCGCGTGGGCCGTATCCGACGGCGACTGCGTCGCAGTCGAGGGGTTCACCCACCTGATCTCTTTCGCCGCCGGCCACGAGATCATCCGGCAGGGGCGCAGAAACCTCACCCTCTGCCGGATGACCCCCGACGTCGTCTACGACCAACTCGTCGGGGCCGGCGTCGCGAGAAAACTCGTGTTCTCGTGGCTGGGCAACCCCGGCGTCGGATCGCTACACGCGATCCGACGCCGCGTCGAAAACGACGGAGACCTCGAACTCGAGGAGTACTCGCACTTCGGCATGCTCGGCCGCTACATCGCCGGGGCCGCGCGGTTGCCGTTCTACCCGGTGCGCAGCTTCACCGGCAGCGACCTGGCCGCCGCCAATCCGCGCATCGCCTCGGTGACATCGCCGTACGACGGTGAGACCATCCCCGTCGTACCGCCGCTCAACCCCGATGTGACCGTCGTCCACGCCCAGCGCGGCGACTCCGAAGGCAACATCCAGGCGTGGGGACTGCTCGGGTGTCAGAAGGAGGCCGCCTTCGCCGCCGACCGGGTCGTCGCCGTGGTCGAGGAGCTCGTCGACGAGTCGGTCATCCGGTCCGACCCGAACCGAGTTCTCATTCCCGGCGTCAAGGTCGACGCGGTCGTCGTGTGCCCGATGGGAGCGCACCCCTCGTACGCGCAGGGCCATTACGACCGCGACAACGACTTCTACGTCGCGTGGGAGCGGATCAGCCGCGACCCCACCGCACTGGAATCCTGGTTGGACGAATGGGTTTACAGCACTCGGGACCATTCCGCGTACCTGGCCAAGCTCGGTGACGACCACTGGAAAACATTGACACCGGGCCCGAAATTCGCATACCCCGTCAACTACGGAGAGTACTGATGACGTCGTGGACCCGATCGGAGATGCTCGTCGTCGCCGGCGCCCGCGCACTGGCCGGAACCCGCGTCTGCTTTGTGGGCGTGGGCCTGCCCAACCTGGCGGTGACACTGGCGCAGCGAACCGTCGCACCGGAGCTGGAACTCGTCTACGAATCAGGCGTTTACGGCTCGCGGCCGTCCCGCCAACCACTGTCCATCGGAGACCCGTGCCTGGTGACCGGGTCGGGCGCCGTAACCCCGATGCCGGAACTGTTCCAGTACTACCTGCAAGGCGGACTCGTCGACGTCGGGTTCCTCGGAGCCGCGCAACTCGACCGACACGGCAACGTCAACACCACCGTGATCGGAAACGACTACGGGAACCCGACGGTGCGGTTGCCGGGCTCCGGCGGCGCTTGCGACATCGCGCTCAACGCCGGTGAAGTCCTGCTGCTCATGCGGCAGTCGCGGCGCTCGTTCGTCGAACGCGTGGACTTCATCACGACCCCTGGACGCATCGACGACCCTTCCCGCAAAGGCCTCACCCGGGTCGTCACCGACCTCGGCGAGTACCGGTTCGACGGCAACGAACTGGTGTTGACGTCGCTGCACCCCGGTGTCGACGTCGACGAGGTTCACGAGGCCACCGGTTGGCCGCTTCGAGTCGCCGACGACCTGACACACACGGAACCACCACGCGAGGAGGAGCTGAGCCTGCTGCGTGACGAGCTGGATCCTGGACGGGTCTACCTGAAATGACACTTTTCTCCCGATCCCCCGACCCTCTCCCCGCGGCGGTAGCCGCCGACGGAGCACAAATCTGGGACGCCGACGGAAACCGGTACCTCGACGGCGGAAGCGGCGCGCTCGTCGTCAACATCGGACACGGCAACACCGCCGTACGGGATGCCGTTGCACGGCAACTGACCCGGGTCCCCTATGTACATGCGACGAAGTTCACGACGGACGCTCTGATCGAGTACACGCACCGCCTGGCGCCGCTTCTACCGGTCGACGACGCACACGTCTACCCGGTCTCAGGTGGCGGGGAAGCCGTCGAAACCGCGCTGAAGCTCGCCCGCGCGTACCATCTCGCCCGTGGCGAAGACCGCGACATCGTGATCAGTCGCCAAGGCTCGTACCACGGCAATGTCCGCGGTGCGCTCGCCGTGTCGGGTAGGCCCGGTCTACGCCGACCGTACGAACCCTGGCTCGACCACACCGTGTTCGTCCCGGCCGCTTACGAGTACCGCTGCGAGTTCCCACAGCATCCGCACGGCTGCGCCATGGCACACGCCCAGGCGCTGCACGAGGCCGTTGAAACGGCCGGCCCGGAGCGGGTCGCTGCGTTCATCGCCGAACCGGTCTCAGGTGCCTCGCTAGGCGCGTGCGTACCGCCGGCGGCCTACTGGCACCTGATGAGCCGGGTTTGCGACCGTTACGGGATTCTGCTCATCATCGACGAAGTCCTGACAGGGTTCGGCAGAACCGGTCGCTGGTTCGCCTCCGACCACTTCGGTCTCCGGGCCGACATCGTGGTCATCGGGAAGGGCGCGGCCTCCGGTTACTGGCCGCTGGGCGCTGCAGCATGCTCACGTCAAGTGCACGAGACCGTGGGAGGAGCCGCCTTCACCCACGGCTTCACGTTCTCGCACCACCCGGCCGGTGCTGCTGCCGGGCTGGCCGTCCTCGATGTCATGCATGCCGAGGGCCTCGTTGAAGCCGCCGAGGTCAACGGACGGATCCTGGGCTCCGAACTGATCGGCCGTCTCGGTGACCATCCGTTCGTCGGTGACATCCGGGGGGTCGGGATGCTGTGGGCGATCGAACTGGTCGCCGACCGCACCGACCGGGCACCGTTCCTGCGTAGCAGTCGTGTGGTCGAACGGGTCGTGCACACCGCTCGACACAACGGCCTGGCGACCTACTCGTCCACCGGTTGCGCCGACGGCACCAACGGTGACCTGATCGTCCTCGGCCCGCCACTGTGCTCGACCCCGGCGGAGGTCGGTGAGATCGCCGACATCACCGCCACAGCAATCACCGATTCTCTTCCAGAGTCGGGCCGACGTCGGCGACGTCCTGAATGATCTCGACGATTTCCTGCGCGGGCTCGCTGTTCACACAACCGTTGTTGGCGTTGGACACGACGTCGACACCGACCTCAAGGCTCCACACATACGGCGGCAAGACCGTGGCGCATTCCATCTCGTTCTCGTGGTCGTGTGGAAAATCCTCGGCCTCGACGAGTTGGGCGATCCGCAGCACCTGGTCGTCGGCGAGTTGACCGGTCGCAGTGACATCGCCGGAACGGTCCCATGTGCCGTCTTCGGCCACCTTGACGACGGCCTCCATGACCATGTCGCCGTCGGAGTCGGTTTCGGAAACCGTGTAAATAATTGCCGGCATCATCACGGGCTCGTCCGAAACCGGCTCCGCGACGTCGTCGCCGGTAGATCCCGCCTGGCCACAAGCCGTCAACGCAAACGCGGCGACCGCCACAACAATCGTCTTCTTCATGCCCCTGTGACGCGCCACAGGCGCATGCGGTTCACCACCGTGAACAAAAGGCCTACCGGCTGCGACGGCTACATCGACGTCACGGTTCTCGCAATCGCCCGCGCGCACGCCAACGGCTCGGCGTTCGTCGTGTCGACCTCGACGTCATAGGCGACACCCTCGTGTACCGACAACGCCTGCAACTTCGCCATGCCGGACACTCGATCACCGCGAGCAATTTCCCGACCGGCCGCCGTCTCCGGATCACACCGCACACCGACCCACAGCACGTCAAGCCCGTCGAGCGCGTCACGCCACCGTTGTTGAGAAGCGGCGCCGCCGAGAAACACGTCGTCGACGACGATTCGCGCGCCCGCCCGCGCCATCGTGGCCACCCCCGCCATCCACGCCGCCTCGAGCCTGCGAAAGTCGGCCCCGATGGTCACCGAACCGTCGGGGGCAAACTCGACTCCGCCCGCTGAATCCTGCATGGACTTCGGCAACGCATCGACGAACACGTCGACCCCGACGGCGAGCCACGGTTCGGGCAGAACCGCCTGTAGACATCGGATGATCCCCGTCTTTCCCGAACTGGAACCGCCGTTGAGCACCATCAGCTGAAAGGTCACGCCGTGACGGTATGCAGCCTCGACGGGTAGGTCAACGCGTTTACGACCACGGCGTCGTCCCGCCCGTGACGGCAACCGTCGAAAGTCACGCAATCGGGTCCGGACACACATCCGGCGCCCGGAATGTCCGAACAGCACACCCGTTCGGGTGATTGTGGCCCGTTTCCCGTCAGGGCTGCGTATCTCAACCGTTGCACGGGTATAGGCACCCATCAAGGAGGCACCCCGTGAACCACGCCGTCACCCCGCCCTCGCAACGTCGCCGCGACGGCTTCGCGACCGTCGTCGATCTCGCCTCACGGTTCGACCGGCCGTCCCCGACCGTCCCCAACCACTGTTGGCGTTGCGGCGCCACCGGTGTACCCCTGGTCCGTGACCAACACGTGTCACGCCGCAAACGCTGTCGGCCGGGACTGCCGTGCGTGGACCGTCCGACCGACGTCGCCGACCATCACTGTCCCCCGTGGTGCACCGAAAACCACTCCCGGTCGCCCGTCGACGGTCGGACACACCGGTCCGCCGTGTTCGAGTCGACGGTGGTGACCGAAACGGGACGCATCAACCGCGTCGACGCCCGGCTCGTCGCGTGGGAAAGTCCCGACGGTGTTCGAGAACCGGTCGAGATGTCCATCGACGGCGGGTCCTTCAGGTTCCGTGTGACACCGGCGCAGGCCCGGCGCCTGTCGAACACACTGGGAGGCCTTGCGGAACTGGCCGACACCACGGACACGGGCCTCCT
This sequence comes from Candidatus Stackebrandtia excrementipullorum, assembly GCA_019113825.1. GTDB lineage: Bacteria > Actinomycetota > Actinomycetes > Mycobacteriales > Micromonosporaceae > Stackebrandtia > Stackebrandtia excrementipullorum. Next base: position 41,628 of record DXGR01000033.1, read on the forward strand.
CAAATCGGCGTGACCGTGCAACCGGTCTCCTACACGAGGTGCGGAGCCCGGTCACCGGGAGCGACGACGCGCCGGTCTTTACCGTCGACGGAACCCGAAAACGCCCGTGACGGTGTGCGATCCGCGGTCGACGCGGATGTGGCCGTTGCGTGGCATGATCGCCCCGAATACGAGTCGCCTCAACAATGCCGCCTGCTCATCGACGACGGGCAAATCGGCAGCCGGTCGATTGTGTGGACACCGACGTTTCCCGCGACCGGCACGACGACACGGCCGGTGCGTTCACAGGGTCTGCAGCCAGTCGCGCATCGATGCCGTCCCGTCTTCTCGAGCGAGTGCGGCACCGACCGTCGCAGCGCCGGCACGCAACCGGTTCCCGTCCGTGGCCTCCCTTATCGCCGAGGCCAGCGCGGCGCCGTCGGCACGCCTCATCGGTATCGGCGAGGTGGCGGCGTCCAGTGCCACGAGCCGACGCGCCCAAAAATGCTGGTCCGTGTGCATGGGCATCGGCACCGAGGGCACTCCGGCGCGAAGTGCCGCCGAGGTGACGCCCGCACCGGCGTGATGCACCACGACACTCGCCTGCGGCAGCAGAAGACTGTGCGGTACGTCGCCGACATGGAGAACGTTTCCGCTGTCGATGTCCAGGTTTCCCTGTACAACGGCACGGGCGCCGGTCATCTTCAACGCCGCAGCAACCGCCTGCACGACATCGGATTCCGGGCTCATACTCCCCAGGGTTACAACGACGGGCGCGGGCCCGTCGGCGAGGAATGCGGTCACCTCGTCCGGGATGCCCGCCCCGGGCGGTTCGTGCGGCCACCAGAAACCGTCCAGCCGTAGATGATCGGGCCAGTCGGCCGGGCGCGGTAGGACGACGGGGCTGATGCCGTGATGCACCGGAACGCCCCGGTCGTGTCGGAGCCGCTGCCCCGCCGCACGGCTACGCGGGGGCAGCCCGAAGCCCGCGCGGATCCGTGCGGCCGGTGGGTCGTACGGCGCCCGCACTCGGGCGGCCAGCCGCCCCGCCCACCGGTTACCGAAACCCCCGAGGTCCTTCGCACCGGCGATCATCGGCGGATAGGCGGCGCTGGGGTACCACGGCTGCAGCAGCATGTCGGCGGACGGAACTTTTACGGCTTCCGCGATGTCATGACCGTACGGCGATATCGCGTTGGCCAATATGACCTCGGTGCCCTGCGCAGCATCCAGCGCGACGGCCGCCGCCGCATCCATATAGCTTCTCAACGCGGCGAGATGAGCCCGGACCCCGGACGCCTCCGGCGGCGGTGACAACGACGCGTCCACAGGCGCAACGGTGCATCCGGCGGCTTCGATCAGGTGGGTGTATTCGGTGTTGGCGACGATCGTGACGTCGTGCCCATCGGCGGTGAAGGCCGCCCCGAGCCCGGTCGCGGGTGCGACGTCGCCTCTCGTTCCGGGGCTAAGCATCAGAATCCGCATAGGCTCTCCGATCCACGGCGTGCGGTCCAGGGAGGATCGCCACCCCACACTATGGCACGTACGGCCGCCCCGACCGGTCTACGGCACCTCGACCACCTGCCCGGTGGCGGCCCCCTCGATCGACTTCACATAAGCCCGCGCGACGTCCACCAAATCCGCAGGTTTGTACCCGGGGAAAAGGCCCCCCAGGTCGTTCAGGCTCTCGGTAAACACCGAAGGACTGACCGCGTTGATCCGCTGCGGCGTCATCTCCAACGCAGCCGCACGCACGAAAGCCTCGACCGCACCGTTGGCGACCGCCGCCGCGGCGCCGGTCACGATCGGTTCGCGCGCAAGAATGCCGGTGATCAACGTGAACGATCCACGGTCGGCCACATGAGACAAACCGGTACGTACCAGGTTTATCTGGCTCAGTACCTTGCCCTCGAACGCGTTGACGTATTCCGCCTCATCCAGTTCGGGCAGGGGCGCGAACGGCACAGCGCCGGCGGTGATCGCCACCGCGTCCACCCGTCCCACCGACTCCCACATCCGCTGAAGCTGTTCCGGTTTCGTGACGTCGCACCGGATGTCCCCGCTGGTGCGGCCCACGGTCACGAGATCATGCCCTCGACGGCCCAGGGCGTCGCATACCGCCGTACCGAGTGTGCCGGCTGCGCCGACGATCAGAATCCTCATGGCGCAACGGTAAACGAGGCGTATCGACTTCGTGGAGGTTCCATGTCACGGCCTGGACGGGATCTGCGTTACACGGAGACGCTCCATCCGTCGTCGTCGCATGAGGGTTCCCAACCGTGGGTTCGAGTCGTGACCGTTCTCGTCGTCGACCACGACGTCGATAACCAGACGCGACGACGACCCGGTGACGTCGGCGGCCGGGCACGCGTGCCTCAACCGCCGCAACATTCGGCAATCTGGACCGTGACACACTTCCCCGTCACGTTTGTATGGGAACGTCACATTCCGGGTGCCCGAACGATCGCATCGCACCCCGCCTGGAGGCCGTTTACGGCGGAGCCCGCAACACGTTGACCGGCGGCTTCACGGGCCTTACAGCCGACCCGAACGGTTGCACTGGTCGAAAGGCTTGTCCACAGATCCGCCGCGACCGAAACCGTGGTTGTCAACACGCGGCCGAGACAGCGCTCCACGGGCACCACCGACCCGTCTCACCGGGCCAACACCGTTCGCAACGCATCCTCCAAAATGTCCACACCCGAATACAGGTCGTCCACGCTGATGGTCAACGGAGGTGTGGTCACCTGCACGTTCGGGGGCTGGTTGCGCATGCGACATGCTCGATCACGGACTCGAACGCTCGCATGGGAATTTCGCCGTGCCGCACTGTGAGCCTTCGGTTCGGGTCTCGTCGACCAGGCCGTAGACGGCATGCACAGGCCGTGTTCGAAGACGTACCCGCCTGCGCCGCTGCGGCGAGATCGGACGGTGGTCTGTCGAGATACCCCGACGTTGCTCGGCCTCTGCTGACCGCGGCACGACGATCACGACGCCCACACCGGTGAGCGGCACAGCCTGTGGCAGCGGATCAGCATAACGATCGGTTTCGGATCTTCTGTGCACCCGCGATTCACGTGCGTTGTGTCGGCTCCATCCCGGTCACCCCGTGAAGTCGTCCAACAGGCCGTTGACAAACGCACGCAGACCGCGACGGTAGGTGTCCTCTGCCGACAGTGACACCCATCGTGGACCGATGGCGGCCAGTTGCGGGGCCGTGTCGGCGTCCACCGTGTCGAAGATGCGGGTACGGTCGTCGACCGGACGCGCCGATCGGTGCGTGTTGGTGCGCACAAGCATCTCACCGACGGTGTAGTACCACAGGTCACGGATGAAGTAGACGGCCTGATCCGGTGTGCAGCCACAGTCGACGGCCGCGGCCAGGGCCTCGTCGACGAGTCCCAGACCGAACGGACCCAGACCGGGAAGAAATCCGTCGGTGGTCATGAATTCGACGGTCCACGGCCAGGCGATGAGCCAGTCGTGAAACGCGGCGGTGGCTTCGACGATGCGTTCACGCGGGTCGTCGGGCAGTTCAAGGGGCGGCATCTGCTCGATGTATTCGCGCACGATCAGCAGCTGGAGATCCTCCTTGTCCCGCACATAGTGGTAAAGGGTCGTCGGGCCGATGCCCATTTCTCCGGCCAGTCGACGGATCGTGAGTTTCTGTGGACCTTCTCGGTCGATGAGTGCGCGGGCGGCGGCCAGGATCTGCGTGCGGGAGGTCACCGGCGGGCGCCCGATGCGGCCACTTGATGCAGGTCGAGACATTTCCCCATCTTCCTGTTAGCCGTTTCGGGGGTGTATCCGACCCGTGGCGTTCGATGGTGGGGGCGTCCAGTGCTAGTTTCGGTACATGTTCGTAAAGTCCGGCCGAAAAGGATCCCGATGAGACCCGAAGAAACACCGGCCCCAGGCCTGCGGGAACTACTGCACCCGGCCCGCAGACGGTTGACGACCGCGATCTGCCTGCAGGCGATCGCCGCAGTCATGGCCGTCGTGCCGCTCGCCGCAGTCGCCGAACTCGCCCGCACACTGTTGACCGACCCCGTCGTCCAGGCACGTGCCTGGACCGTCGCCGCCGTGGCGGCCGCCGCGCCGGTGGCGTGGCTCGTTCTGTCCACGATCGCCGGAGGTCTGGCACACTACGCCGACCTCGACGTCCAACTGTCGGTGCGCCGGCAGTTGATCGACCGCCTCGGCCGAGTCCCGCTGGGGTGGTTCACCAACCGCGGCACCGGCGGCATCGGAAAAGCCGTCCAGCACGATGTGGACGCCATGCACCACATGGTCGCGCACGCCCTGCCGAACCTCACCAGCAGCGTGATCACCCCCTTGGCGACACTGGCATACCTGTTCTGGGTGGACTGGCTGATGACACTGGTTCTTCTCATCCCCGTCGCCATCGGTGTCGGCCTGTTCGTGCGAGCGGGTATGACCATGGAGTCGCACACGTCCGCCTTCGACGAGGCACAGCGCCGGCTCAGCGACAAGATCGTCGAATTCGTCGAGGGCATCGCCGTCGTGAAGATGTTCAGCGAAGCCAAACGGGCACACCGTCAGTACGCCACCGCCGCCGACGCCTTCGCCACATCGTTCCTGTCCTGGGTGTCCCACGCGTTCAGAACCAGTGCGGTCTCCGAACTGGCCCTCAGCCCCGTCACCATGCTGTTGACCATCCTTATCGGAGGAATGACTCTGGTCTCGAACGGACATTTCGCCGCGGTCGACCTGCTGCCCTTCGCGGTTGTCGGCCTGGGCCTGTCCGGTCCCCTCCAGGCGCTGCACTACTACAGCCACGACATCGAGAACGCCGGCGCCGCCGCCACCCGCGTCGGCCGACTCCTGGCGACACCGGTGCTGCCCCTTCCGACGCACCCCCGGCGCCCGGAAAGCCTTACGGTGCAGCTGTCGGGTGTCGCATACGCCTACGACGACAACCGGACGGTGTTGAACGGCATCGACCTGACACTCAAGCCGGGCACCATCACCGCCGTGGTCGGTCCGTCCGGGTCCGGAAAGTCGACGGTGGCCAAACTGCTGCCGCGCTTCTTCGACCCCACCGCCGGTACCGTCACCATCGGTGGTGTCGACCTTCGTGACATCGCCCCGGTTGACCTGTACCGGATGGTGTCGTTCGTACTCCAGGACGCCCAACTGCTCGACTCCACCGTGCGCAACAACATTCGACTAGCCAAGCCCGAAGCCGACGACGACACCGTGCGCCGCGCCGCCCAAGCCGCCGCCGTCCACGACCGCATCGAGGCGGCCCCGCACGGATACGACTCGGTGATCGGCACTGACGTGCGGTTCTCCGGAGGAGAGGCGCAACGTATCTGCATCGCCCGCGCGCTACTCGCCGACGCGCCCATTGTGGTGCTCGATGAGGCAACCGCGCACGCCGACGCCGAATCGGAGGCGCTGATCCAGGACTCTCTGTCGCTGTTGGCCGCCGGCCGGACGGTGCTCGTTGTCGCACATCGCCTGGCGTCGATCGTCGGCGTCGACCACATCGTCGTGCTCGACGAAGGGCGCGTGGCCGAACAGGGCGCCCATGCCGAACTGTTGACAGCCAACGGGCGATACGCGGACATGTGGCGGCTGCAGGAACAGAGCGACACCTCCCTCGTCGCCGCAAATATCACAAAGGAGGCGCCATGATCAGGCGACTGTTCACCGCACTCGGTCGCGAGCACGATCGGGCGCTACGCACACTCTTGGCGCTGCTGTGCAGTGCCGCGCTGCTACAGGGTTTCGCGTTCGTCCTGCTCGTACCCGCCCTACGCGAACTGCTCGGCGAGCAGCCGGAAGGGGCATGGCCGTGGGTGGCGGCACAGGCGGTACTGTGGCTCGGTTTCGCGGCTGTGAGCTACTCGGCGACGTTGGCCGGGTTTCGCACCGGAGCCAACCTCAGCAAGGACCTGCACCACCGCATCGGCGACAAGGTCGCGCAACTTCCACTGTCCTGGTTCAACTCCGACCATGTCGGCACATTGACCCGACTGACCTCGCAACGCGTGATCGACATCATGGGAGTGCCGGCACACCTGCTACGACAGTTGGTGGACTCCGCGGTCACCCCGTTGGTCGTGGTGGCGGCCATGTTCCTGTTCGACCCGCGTCTGGGCGTGGCCATGACGATCGCGGCGGTCACCGCCGCCGTGACCTACCGGGTAGCCGGTCGCAGCAGGCAGACCGTCGACGAGGAGTCCGACCGTGTGCACGCCGAGGCGGCCGGGCGGATCGTCGAATTTGCTCGCGCTCAACCCGTCCTGCGAGCGTTCGGTCGCACCGTTGACGGCCACGCGGAACTTGACGCCGCGCTCACGGCGCAGCATCGGGCCGGGCGACGCATGCTCCGCGCCGGGCTGCCGGGCATCGTGGGTCTCGGCTTTGTCGCGCAAGCGGCCTTCATCGCGCTGCTGGCCATGGGAACCCACTTCGTTATCGACAATTCGCTCGGGGCCGTGGAAATGATCGTCCTGCTGGTGCTGGGCGCCCGGTTCGTGGAACCGGTGATGCTCACCGCGGAACTCGGTGGGGCACTGCGGGCCGCCGAGAACGCCTTGATCGAGATCAACGCCCTGCTCGACACCAAGACGCTCCCCGAACCGGAGGTGAGTCAACAGGTCTACGGGGCCGACATCGATGTGGACGATGTGCATTTCGGTTATGACGACGTCCCGGTGCTGCGCGGGTTGGCCATGCGGATGCCGCACGGTCGAATGACCGCACTGGTGGGTCCGTCCGGGGCCGGAAAGACGACCGTGATCAAGTTGATCGCGAGGTTCTTCGACACCGACTCCGGTGCGGTGCGAATAGGAGGCGCGGATGTGCGGGAATTGCGTACAGAGGACCTCACGTCGATCGTCTCGGTGGTCTTTCAAGACGTGTACCTCTTTGACGGCTCCATTATCGACAACATAAGGGTCGGTAAGCCGGACGCCACCGATACCGAGGTGTACGAAGCCGCTCGAACCGCGCGGGTGGACGACATCGCCGAGCGTCTGCCGGGTGGTTGGGACGCTCCCGTCGGTGAAGGAGGCGGTCGGCTCTCCGGTGGGGAGCGGCAACGCATCTCGATCGCGCGGGCCCTGCTGAAGAACACCCCGGTCGTGTTGTTCGACGAACCGACCGCGGCGCTGGACGCCGAGAACGAGTATGCACTGCGCCAGGCGATGACGGCGTTGGCCCGCGACCGGACCGTGCTGGTGATCGCGCATCGGTTGCATACGTTGCAGGAGGCCGACCACATCGTGGTCCTGGACGACGGTCGCGCGGTCGAGCAGGGTTCTCACGACGCGCTGATGGCGTTGGACGGTCACTACGCCGAGTATTGGCGCGCGCGCCGACGAGCGTTCGGATGGCGGCTCGCCTCAGACACGGCCGACGCCGTAGCGATGCGGCCGCCCGTCCTCGATCAGACGGACACACAACCGGCTCGCGTCACACCAGGTCACGCGGGATGATTCTGTGCCAGTTTCCCGAGTAGACACGCGGGTCACCGCTTTGATGATCGAGTTCGTACGCGTCCAGTTGCGCGGTGATGATGAAGTCGGTCGCCGTGCAGGTCAACACGGTCCGCGTCTCCACTTCGATGCGCCAGTCGTCACGCGTATACCGACGGACGGTCCGTGTCTCACCCCTGGCGGACTCCACTTCGTTCCACCGGAAGCTGTACCACTCGCGAGTGCTACGCGTGACGTCCGTTCCGGTGTCGACGATGCGGAAACCGCCCTGGTCGTTCACGATCTCCAATGTGGAAACGTCCGTGGCCAGATCGCGAACAACACGCCAACTGTGCTCCCCGTCGCTCAGTGGCACGACCTCCGTGGGTGGAGCGGCCTCCCGACGGCCAACTCGTCGATGTCGGCGGAGACCACAGACGTTTCACGCGCTCGGCACGGTCAAGCGGCGACATCAGGGAGCCATGGACACCAGTCCACCGTCCCGCATCAACGTGGAACGTCGGTTGGGGAGAAAGGTGGACCGGATCATCGCCACGTGCAACGACGAGGTCGACGAACTTGACGACATGGGCATTTCGCGGGAACGCGTCGACGTCGTTCCGTGCGGTGTCGACATCGAACGGTTTCGCCCGGACGGGCCGATCGAGCCACGTGACGGGCTCGCACGCATCGTCACCGTCGGCCGTGTCGTGCCTCGCAAGGGGTTCGCCGACATCATCGAGGCGACGGCCCTGGTGGAAGACACCGAACTGGTCGTTGTGGGCGGCTCGCCCGACGAGTCGGGTGCCGAACTGGCCCGGCTGCGCGGCGTCGCCGCCGAGCACGGTGTCCGAGACCGGGTCCGGTTCGCCGGGATGGTTCCCCGGACCCGTATGCCGGGGCTGCTGCGGTCGGCCGACGCGGTGGTGTGTGCGCCCTGGTACGAACCGTTCGGCATCGTCCCGTTGGAGGCCATGGCATGTGGTCGGCCGGTGATCGCCAGCGAGGTGGGAGGCATGCTCGACACCGTGATCGGTGGTGTCAACGGCTTGCACGTGCGTCCACGCGATCCCGACTCGATAGCGGCGGGGATCGCGATGCTGTTGCGTGATCCGGCCCTGGCGCAACGTTTCGGCGAGGCGGGCCGCGAGAGGGTGTGTCGCGACTTCACGTGGCGTTCGGTGGCGAGACGGACCGAGGCGGTCTACCAAAGTCTGTTGACGCGCACCCTGGTCAGCGGGTGAGGGCCGCTCACCGCTCAGCCGACGTAACGGCGGGCGACGGAACGCCGCTGTGAGGATTCGAGCAGTTTCAGGCGCGCCTCCACGTGATGCGGCAGGACACGACGCCGCCGGATCACCCAGCCGAGTCCGGCCAATGCCGCCAACGCGGCCTCGACGGTGTCCCGGTCACGTGGTGCGGACCGCAGGACCGCAACGCTGTGTCCAATGGCCGCGCGCCATGGGCGACGCAGCCACGACGTCCACAGCGTGTTGCGGATACCCAGACGTCGCCGACGGGTGCTCTCCCGTCGGGTGGAGGGCTGATGAGCGGTGGCGCGACCAGGACGTTCACCGTCGCACCGACAACGACACCGATACCGCTCTCCACCACACGAAACAGCAGATACGTGGGCTCGTCCGCGGTCCCGGACGCAATCATGATCAGTGCCAGGGCCCCACCCAGACACCGCTGTCCCCGAACCGACGCCACCGCCCCAACAGCATGCCCGCCAACACGGAGACGAACAGCGCCGATACGGGATCCGGCAAGACCGCAACCGCGACGAACGCCAACCCGATACCGCTGAGGACGGCCGCCATCTGTTGCACCAGCCCTATAACCGAGCGGTAGATCGTCGCGCTGATCACGAAGACGGCCGTATACGGGGCGATAAAGGACTGAGGCGCATGAACACGTTCGGTGATAAGCCACGCGATGACAGCCGCCAGCGCCATTTTGAGCGCCTGAAAGACGGCATGACGTTCCGGCTCGGCTCCATGGAACACCCGGCGCAGCCAATGCCAAGGAGCCGCCGGTCGTTCCCGCCCGGCGGCCGATGACTTCGGTCGTCCCATTCCCATAGATCGAATCCGTCGCTTTCACGTGAAGGTGTCGGCGCCGTTTACCCATCCCGGCTGATCCCCACTCGGCGGATGCGCCCTCGGAGGAGATGTCGGCGCGACCGGTTTGCCGTCGCAATGGTCGGGGTATCGCCACGATGTGTAGAGCCGTCCGCGACAACGGAAGGAGCCCACGGATGCCGATGGCACGCACTCTCGACAATTCGGTGGTGGTCCTGACCGGTGCCACCAGCGGCTTGGGGGCGGCAACCGCCCTACGCCTGGCCGCGCGTGGCTGTCGGTTGGTTTTGGTTGCCCGCGACGGACGAAAACTCGAACACATGGAACGCCTGTGTCGCCGACGGGGCGCCACGGCGATCACCGCGGCGATGGACGTGTCGGACCCCGACGCCGTGTCCCGGCTGGCCGACAGAACGGAGACCCTTTTCGGTCACATCGACGCCTGGGTGTCCAACGCCGCGGTCACGGAGTTCGCCAAATTGGTCGACGTTCCCGTCGAGGACCTACAGCGCGTCCTATCGGTCGACCTTCTCGGACCCGTATACGCCTGCCGCGAGGTGATACCTCGCATGGTGCGCGGTCGAGGCGGAGTCGTCCTCCTCGTCGGGTCGGTTCTGGGGGAAACCACCGTCCCGTTCAAAGGCGCGTACGCGATGGCCAAACACGGCCTGTCGGCCGCCGCAGCGACGATGCGGCAGGAGCTGAGGGCCGCCGGCCATCGGAACACATCGATCAGCGTGGTCATGCCGGGCTATATCGACACCCCGCTCTTCGGCCACGCCGCGAACCGCACCGGACGCAAACCCCGACCGCTCACGCCCAGAGCGTCGACGGCTCGCGTGTCACGGCACCTCGTTCGCCTGCTCGAAGCACCCCGGCCACGGGTTTACCTGGGGTGGGAGGCCAAGGCGATCGGGTGGGGAACACGTATCTCCCCCACCGTGTCCGAACGGTTGCTGGGCTATTGGGGCCGGCGTCAACTCGGTTCGCGGGACAAGGACGCGCAGGGGGCGGGAAACCTGTATCGGTCCGCCCCCACACCTGCGCGAATATCCGGCGGTTGGACCAATCCGTGGTTTTTCCGCACCGTACGCGGCGGCCGCCGGGCCGGATGATGGAGGGAACGAACATGGCCGAAGTGACACGAGTCGTCAACGCACCCGTCGATCGGGTCTTCGCTGTCCTGGAGGACGGCTGGTCCTACAGTGACTGGGTTGTCGGTACAGCCCACATCAAAGGGGTCGAGGCCGACTGGCCACAAGAGGGCAGCAACCTGTGGGTCCGAACCGGTATATGGCCGTTCGACGTGCCCGGTCACACCCTTTCCCTTGAATGCGATCCGCCGACCCGTCTGGTACTGCGCCCGACACTGTGGCCGGCCGGGGAGCTCACGGTCACACTGCAACTGTCGGAAATCTCGGACACGAAGACCCGGCTGACTTTGGAAGAACACCCGAAAGCCGGCCCGCTTCAGGGCATGCGGGTCAAACTCAACGACCTTGTACTGCACAAACGCAATGTGGAGAGCGTCCGTCGTCTGGCCGACATCGCCGAACGACGCCGGTCCGACTGATCGTTTCCGGTCACGTTCAGCTCCAACACGCCGAAGAACCGCCACATATATGGGGACTGTCTTATCCTCCGGTGCAGGGGGTACACGTGAGGCGGTGCTTCGGAGAGTTCACGCCCTCCGGAGACCGGACGGTGCACCTCCACAACGAATTCGGCGGCTACCCGCCCGTTCTGGCCGACGGCGAGGGCAGCACGTTAACCACGTCGCCCGTCGGCGCCGGCTTCGGCGGGGACACGCCCCCATTCGCTGCGCATGTCACGCACCGCCTGTTCGATCAGCCGCGAAACCTGCATCTGGGAGACACCGACGTCCTTGGCGATGTCGACCTGCGTGAGGTTCTTGAAGTACCGC
>DXGR01000034.1 GCA_019113825.1 Candidatus Stackebrandtia excrementipullorum
GGCTCGGCACCGCCCGGATCACCGATCATCAGATGTGTCGCAGTCACTTCGAACGACTCACCCAACCGAGCATTTTGTGTAGGTGTCCATGTCAAGCCGGGTTGTTCATTGAGCCGCAACCACATGTCATGGTCGCCCGGAGCCGTGATCGCCGAGAAGATCTGTATCGCTCCGGCATCCTCCTGGGTGCCCTCTTCACCGGGGATCCCAACAGTCAGCAGCACATCATCCCAAGCCGCGATCGCCCCCGGATTCCGATTGACCAAAGCGACCTTCCACCCGAACTGATCACCCGGCTCTGCGGCGCCGTACACACCCTCGACTGCCTGATGTACGGAGGCGAACTCCTCGACGCTCCCCTCGGAGTCAATCGCCAACGTCGACACAACACGCCCAGCGGACGCGTGGACCCCAAGAGCCTCGCCCGGCGAACCAACCGCCAGCATCGATTTCTCTCGATCATCGGTATCGGTGAATCGCACCGTATCGACGGACCAGCCATAGAGGTCGCCTGCTTCGGCAATACCTCCTTGCCCTGGACCTTCTTGGTCAAGATTGGCAATCCAAGCCGGCTCGTCCGAGCAAACCACCATCACTGAGGGTGCAGACCGGCCGTGTCGGTACACGTGAGCCATACCGGCATCGACCTCATCGCCAACATCTTCAAATGGCACACCCACCACCAAATGGCGGGGATCGGCCGCCACTGCGGCGCCATAACGATCGCCCGCCTCTGCGGTATCACCCGAGATTCTGCCCTGGAACATCGACCAGGCCGGTTCTTCGCAGCTGTCGGCTGGATAAATGTAGTAGGCGGCACCCGCATCAACCGCGTCGCCGATGTCTTCACCAGGCGCCCCCACGAGAAGGAACGGGTTCCCAGCGTCGTCGTTACCGGCAGAGATCGAATACCCGAACTCATCCCCAGCAGCCGAGGTGAACTCGATGGACTCCTGCCGAATCAACCTGACCTGGCCGACACCCAGCCCGCCCGGCGAACCATGAATGACCAGGACCGCACCAGCAGACGTCTTGCCGTCAACCGTGTGGTCAGGGATCCCGACAACCAGATCATCACAGCCATCGAGATCAGCGTCATAAGTATCCACCACATGCCCAAACCGCTCACCGGTCTTTACCTCGTCTGGGATGAAGGGCTCCAGTGGACTGATGGTCTGCGTACCGACGTTGCCTCCATAGACAATGTGCACCCGGCCTGAGCTTCCCACGCCGGCGACCGTCGCATCAGGATCGGAGATCGCCACATCAGTGAATCCATCACCATTGAAATCCACATCAGAGTTGAACCCGCATCCCTGCGCCACTGCGACAGTCGGCAGCGCAGTCCCGATCAATGCTCCGAACATGACTGCAGCAGCAAAAGCCCCTAGGGGACGGTTGAGTCTTCCCTGTTTCATCGAGGGCGAGGGCAGCAAGGAACCGAGCAAGGACACAACTTCTCCCGTACAACCGAACAACAACGTATGCGTGCAAAATGGGCATAAAGCACCACATAGATCAGTTGCCGGTCTGATCCGTGCCGCGATGGAACTTACACGACGACATCACTCACCGTCAATAGGACGAGAATGACCCCAAACCGGAACGCCCACAAGGCTCACCACCGAAGCGCGCCATTCAGACCACAAGAGATAGAACACCGCCGAGTCTTCGGCCACGTAGCCGCAGGCCATAACCCTCGAAAGAGCGAGAGTCACGACCCGCGCCATCCGTCAACAGGTCCGTGCCGAACCTATGGCAGCATTATGGAATCCCGGGCAAACCGCGGCTAGTAGACGCTCGCGCGCCATAGACGCAACGCTCCATGCTCACTTGAGCACGAGCCCACATCATCGCGACTACCCGAGGCTCTCGGCCTCATCCCCTGGTGGAAATGCCACAGAAGTACACCTTCAGCGGCACCCGAGAGGCGCTAATTCAGCCATCTCACGGCTTCCCAAGTCGTCGATCCGTGCACGCAGCTGCGCCTCCAGCTCAGGGGTTGTCGGTAACCTTCCACCGGAAATCTCGTTGATCGAATCTGTTCTCTCTGTGCTCATCCACTGAACAAGATCGGGGCGTTCCCCGGTTTCTATGTAGCGAGCGGCGGCGTTTCGGGCGGTTTCGAGGTCGGAGCGAACCAGGTTGGCGGGTATGTCGACCAGTGGTTCGCTGGAATCCTCCAAAACTCGAATCGGTCGGCTTTCGAAGCCTGGCACTACTCCCACAAGGTTTTCGGGGATCCAACGGATTGCCGCAGCGTCGGCATCGGGGTCGAGGTCGATCCTGAGTGGGAAGTCATCAGGGTCGGCGCCAGCAGGTCCCAGCCAGAACGTCATCCCTCGTGTTCCCCAGTTGTTACGAATCGATTGGGTGTTCCGAAGGAACCCTTCGGCCTCATCACCTGTAGCAACGTGGACGCTGCTAATGTCGTACTGGATCTCGTAACTCACGCTATTCCCTCTCCGGTTCCACGATACGTTCCAAAGTGCCGGACCCCGTCGGCAGCGCGGACGTAGATCGTCACGGTCGATCCTTCAGGTATGACTCCCGGCATCGTCGAATCGCACCCCATCGGGCCAGGACACGGATCTTTGTTGATGATCAGCGTGACGTCGCGTGGGCCATCCTGTTGACGCATTCTGGCGCCCAGTTTGCCTTCAATATGGTCAGTGACAACCCACCGATTGCGGTATTCCTCGGTCAAGCCTGCCGCCGCTGATGGTTCGTTACCACTGGTGAATTCAATCGGCGTGCTGTCTTCCGACGTGTATGCAAAGGCCCGAGCCGGCTGACGTTTGCGCCATGCGGGTAGCTGCTCACCGAGGTTCCGAGCCAATGCCGGAATGTCCGGAGTCGGCCTGGTGGGGTCGATGCGCGGGGTACTGGTGGCGAGTAAACCCCCACCGCGATGTTCCTTCGCAACCGCAGCAGTCGCCTGCGTCTGCTCCAAGCCCTCAGCGACACCGATCAGAGCTTGGTGAGCGGTGTCGAGTTGTCCGGCTACCTCGGTCATGTACTGCGACATCGACTCAGCTCCGATGCCGGCAAATGTACTTGCCAGCTCTTCGGACTTCGTTTTCATCGCGAGCACTTCACCTGCGGCGCGTTGTAGGCTCTCGCGGCTACCGCCGATCCCCTGCGCGAATTCATCAATCGACATGGGCGCCTCCCGGTGAGGTTCGGAAACTGGCTATCGACTTGGCCACTTTCACGCCTCCTTGTGTTGGTCGGTGGCGGCTTCGTAGAAGGCGTCGGCGAGGGCGGTGATGACGGCGTTGATGCTGGGTCCGTCGCTGAAGAAGTAGTCGGCCATGGTGTTGTGGGCTTCATGGTTGTCGACGACGGCTTCGGTGACGGCGGATTGGAAGTCTTGGGACTCCATGAATTGTTTCTTGGTGTTGACTTTGGTCTGGTTGATCAGGTCGGGGCAGGTCAGCAGTTGCTGGACGAGTCCTTGCACGAACTCACGGACTTGTGATTGGGTGAAGGATTCGGCGCCGAACAGGTCGTTCATTTTGTCGATGACGACTTGGAGGGCGACGTATTTGGGTTCTTTACGGGTGCCGGTGCCGGCAGCTTTGATGCCGGTGAGTTCGCCGTCGCCAGTCAGGGAGATATCGACCGAGGCTGCTTTGGTGTGTTTGACACCGATGAGGACGACGTCGGAAAGGTCGACGTCGGCGGTCCAGGATGAGTCGGCAATGACCTTATCGAGAAGGCGCAGAAAGATGGACAGCATCTCCATGTGGGGGTCGCCGTAGTCAACGATCTGACTCATGAAGTCGTAGAGACGGACGTAGGTGGCGACCTCTTTGCGGAACAGATCGAGGGTGTTGAGGGTGACTTTGTCGTCGGCGTCGATGGCGGTGGCGTACCGGCGGGCGAATTCGTTCTTGGCGGGGCTGATCGCCGCCGACAACGCATTGTTACCTTTGCGTTCCACCCACAGCCTCGCGACCTCGCGTACCTGTTCGTCGGTGTAGATCCCGGCTTGGGCGAGTTTGGTAGCCAGGTGGATGACGACGTAGGGGTCGGTCTCGGTCTCCAAAGTGGCGCCGGTGAAATACGGTTCGAACGCGGCCCGGATGTCCTCGGGTTTGTTGACGAAGTCGATGATGAAGGTCTTGCGTTTCTGTTCCCCGCTCGCCGTGCGGTGGGTGCGGTTGAGCCGGGACAGGGTCTGCACCCCGGTCACACCCGGACAGTTTCTTGTCCACATACATCGCCGACAGCAGAGGCTGGTCGAACCCGGTCTGGAACTTGTTGGCAACCAGCATGATCGTGTACGTCTCGCCCCCGAACGCAGCCGCCAGGTCCGAGCCAGCACCGGGGTTCATGTTCGCTTCGGTGAACTCGTCATCCTCGGCCGGTTACGGCCCCCAATCAGTGACCCATTCTTCATCCTCGTCCATCGTCACCGAACCGGAGAACGCCACCAGTGTCGAGAGTGTCTGGCCTAGCCGTGGTGTTACGTGCTACTCCCGAGCGAATTCGAACCACCGTTACCGCCTTGAGAGGACGGAGTTGGGAACACCCTTACCGCTTGCCGATCGAGTGCAGGCAGTGGCCACGATTGGGCGGCGATCAAGGGGACGGACATTCGCCGATTTGCGTGGACTCTCCGTGCTTGGGTGAACCAGAACGACTCGCCTGAGCCGGGCCATTGCTCGGCGAGCGCCCCGCACCTTCACTCGATCGGATGAATTTGACATCAGCCACTACCACCACCTGACGGCAAATCCACTCAACAAAACAACAACAAAACCCATCCATTGGATCGGCTGAAGAAATCAGATAACGCTCTGACCTGCGATTTCGTGGTGGTCGATACTGGGATCGAACCAGTGACCTCTCCGGTGTGAATAGGATGTCGGCAGCACGACCCGGCAACCGCGAGCCCCGCCGTGAACCGCAACCACCGACGTGACGCACATCACGAACCCGTGCCAATCGAAACCGGGTAATGTCGACGGCTGCTGGCAGGTTCTACGGACACCTGACGGACACGAGATACATAGTGGAGAGAAAACAAGCCAGGCTTGATGGTCTGGCCTGCATGAATGTGGTGGACGATACTGGGATTGAACCAGTGACCTCTTCCGTGTCAGGGAAGCGCTCTCCCGCTGAGCTAATCGTCCGGGATCATCGATCGAGGTGGAGACGGGATTTGAACCCGTGTACGCGGCTTTGCAGGCCGCTGCCTCGCCTCTCGGCCACTCCACCGCGGCGTCAGCCCACTGACCGACTTCCGAGCGGACGACGGGGTTCGAACCCGCGACCTTCACCTTGGCAAGGTGACGCGCTACCAGCTGCGCTACGTCCGCATCTGCTTCGGCGGTTTCCCGCGTCGGCAACGATGAGAACTTTAGCTCACCGTCTCACCAGCATCAAACGGGGGGCCCCCTCGCGTGTCCACGGGCCGTCCCTGCCCCTGTCGCACCCTTGGCGCATGATGGTGTTCATGCCGGTAATCAGCTCGATCACGGTCGACACGCCGATCGGTCCGATCGGTGTAACGGCGACCGCAGACGGCATCGTGGGCACCGCGTTCGGGGGCATCGAAGGCACGGGGACCACCAACCGGCTTCGTGCGGGCCATCTCGCTCAGGCAACGGAGGAGCTCGACGAGTATTTTCACGGTGGCCGGAGAGATTTCACGGTGCCCTTGGACTGGTCGGCCAGTGCCGGGTGGGCGTTGACGGTACGGCGGTGCCTGTTGTCGTCGGTGGGGTACGGGGAGACGGTCAGTTATGGGCGACTTGCCGCGTTGGCGGATCGTCCCGACGGCGCCAGGGCCGTCGGCGGAATACTGGCCGGCAATCCGATTGCGGTACTGGTTCCCTGTCACCGGGTCATCGCCTCCGATGGCGGCCTGGGGGGTTTCGTCGGCAGTGGTGGCGGGATGGTGGAAACGAAACGCCGCCTTCTCGAGCTTGAGGGCTCGACACCACCGACACTGTTCTGACTTTTCGTGGCGTCCCGTCGCAAACCAGGCCCGGGGACCGGGCACAATCGTGGATCGAATCGATCGCCTGTCGAGGGGATGAACATGACAACCGAGATCCACCAGCTGATAGCCGATGAACTGAGTGTGGCTGGACATCAGGTTCGCGCGGCCATCGAGCTGCTGGACGGCGGCGCCACGGTGCCGTTCATCGCGCGGTACCGCAAGGAGGCCACCGGCACACTGGACGATGCGCAGTTGCGTACCGTGGACGAGCGTCTGCGTTATCTGCGTGAGCTTGCGGATCGACGTTCGGTGATTCTGGAGTCGATCACCGAACAGGGCAAGCTCACCGACGAACTTCGTGCGCAGATCAACGCCGCGGAGACGAAGGCGCGGTTGGAGGACCTGTACCTTCCGTATAAGCCAAAGCGCCGCACCAAGGCCCAGATCGCCCGAGAAGCGGGTCTAGAGCCACTGGCCGACCGGTTGTTGAGCGATCCGCAGCTGGACCCTCGGGCGACGGCGGGCGGCTTCGTGGACGCGGAGAAGTCGGTGCCGGATGCCGATGCGGCGTTGGCTGGGGCTCGCGCGATTTTGTCGGAACGGTACGCCGAGGATGCCGACCTGTTGGGAAGTCTCCGTGCTCGCATGTGGGACCAGGGCATGGTTACCTCGACCGTGCGGGAGGGCAAGGAGGTCGAGGGGGCGAAGTATTCCGATTACTTCGAGTTCTCCGAGCCGTTCTCGAAGCTGCCAAGCCACCGTGTTCTGGCGCTGTTTCGGGGTGAGAAGGAGGAGATCCTTCAGCTGTCGCTGGATGCCGGTGAGCCCGATGATGTGGGACCCAATGCCTATGAACGGGAGATCGCCGCGAATTTCGGGATCGCCGACAAGGGGCGGCCGGCGGACCGGTGGCTGATGGACACGGTGCGCTGGTCGTGGCGTACTCGCGTGTCGACGGGCTTGACCGTGGATACCCGGGTACGGCTGTGGCAGGCCGCGGAGGATGCGGCGGTGGAGGTGTTCGCCTCCAACTTGCGCGATCTGTTGTTGGCCGCCCCCGCCGGTACACGGGCGACCATGGGGCTCGACCCCGGTTACCGCACGGGCGTCAAAGTCGCCGTGGTCGATACGACGGGCAAGGTCGTTGACACCGCAACGATCTATCCGCATAAGCCGCAGGGCCGTTGGGACCAGTCACTGGCGACGTTGGCGGCCCTCGTGCAACGACACAAGGTCGAGCTCGTAGCTATCGGAAACGGCACGGCGTCACGGGAAACCGACAAGTTGGCCGGGGAGCTCGTCAAGCTCGCCGGGGGCGCGTTGACAAAGGTCATGGTGTCGGAGGCGGGTGCCTCGGTGTATTCGGCGTCGGCTTACGCTTCGCGTGAGCTCCCCGACCTGGACGTGTCGATTCGCGGAGCGGTGTCGATCGCGCGTCGGCTTCAGGACCCGCTGGCGGAACTGGTCAAGATCGACCCGAAGTCGATCGGGGTCGGGCAATACCAGCACGACTTGGCCGAGACGAAGTTGTCACGCAGCCTTGACGCGGTAGTCGAAGACTGTGTGAACGGGGTGGGCGTGGATTTGAACACGGCGTCGTCCCCTCTGCTGGCGCGGGTATCGGGAATCAGCGCCACGTTGGCGGACAACATCGTTGCTCATCGCGATTCCGTTGGCGCGTTCCGGTCTCGGAAAGGTCTCAAGGACGTGCCTCGACTGGGGCCGAAGGCATTTGAACAGTGCGCGGGTTTTCTCCGGATTCGCGATGGAGACGATCCCTTGGATGCCTCCAGCGTCCACCCGGAGGCCTACCCGGTGGTTCGTAGGATCGCCGCTTCCAGTGGCGCAGGCATCGGTGAGTTGATCGGTAATACTCGCACGTTGGCACGGTTGAACCCGAGCGACTTCGTTGACGACACGTTCGGATTGCCGACGGTGACCGACATTCTGACGGAGTTGGAGAAGCCCGGTCGCGACCCTCGCCCCGGTTTCAAGACCGCGGAGTTCGCCGACGGGATCGAGACGTTGGCAGACCTGTCGGTCGGCATGGTTCTTGAGGGCACGGTGACCAATGTCGCCGCTTTCGGGGCGTTCGTCGACATCGGTGTGCATCAGGACGGCCTTGTTCACATTTCGGCGATGTCGGACCGGTTCGTGTCCGACCCTCGTGACGTCGCCAAACCGGGGGACATCGTCAAGGTTCGGGTTATGGAGGTCGACGAGGCTCGCAAACGGGTTTCGTTGACGATGCGACTTGAGGACACTCCTGACAAACCGGGGCGTCCCGAACGCAAGGATCGTCCGCAACGTGGGGGCGACCGTGGCGGCAAAGGAAAACGGAGCGGCCGGGACGGTAAGTCCACGCCTCAAGGCGCGATGGCCGATGCGTTGCGTCGGGCGGGTTTGGCTTAATTGTCGTTGGTTCGGCGACGCCCGTCGGATTGTCGTCGGGTGTCGCCGCGTCGGTCAAGGTGCTCCAGGAGCGGGATCGCGACTCTCCGCGTCGTGTTGAGTGTGCGGCAGGCTTCGGCCACCGAGAACGGCTGAGGTATGGCCGTCAACAGTGTCATGGCCTGTTCCACGGCGTCGGGGAGTAGATGGACGTCGCCGACGCGCAGTAGTAGCCCCGCGTCGACGGCTCGCGCGAGGATGGTCGGGGTCAAGTTGTGTTCGGTGAGTTCGGGGCGGGTGGGCGCGTGTAGCTTCCTGTCACCGACAATGCCGGTGAACGTGTGAGCGGCTTCGACGACCTCGGCGGAGAGGCGGTTGAGGCGTTCGGTCGAGTACAAACGGTTGTGCCTAATGTGTAGTGAGCCGAGGAAGGCCGCTACCAGCGCCTCGTCGGGTAGGTCGAGTAGTCGGGCGGCTTGAGCCGTTGACAGGCCGTTGGCGAGTGGCCGGTCTTTTTCGTGCCGTGTGACGAGGTCGAAGAGTTGACGAGTCAACGTCTGGTGATGTCGGTTGTCGATGACCCAGTCGCCGTGGGTCTGGGTCTCGGAAGGTGACGGTGACTCCCCCATCGCGATCAGGTCACGGCGTGGGGCCCAACGGTGGTGTCGGATCCATCTGTCGTGGTTGACCAGTTCACGCCCCCGCAAGGCGGCCGCGCCTCTGCCTCGCAACGGTGGGGGTGCTACGTCCAGGACACGTGCGGCGACCAGTTCACCCGAGCCGGTCTCTCGGACCAGTACCCGGTCGGTGTTGTGGAGGTCCACGGGACGAGCCAAAGTGAGCCTGGCGGTTCCCGGTCCCAGTCGTCGGGCGCGAGCCGCCACCGCAGCAGTTCCGCAGTGGACTTTTGTTTCGGCGGCAATTTTGTCGACGTACGCGAGTCGGACGTCGATCATGTTGGTGCGCCACCAGCGTCCGGGGGCGACAAGCGCGTCGCCCCGGTGTACTGCTGCGGTGTCGATACGGCGGAGGTTTACGGCTACGCGTGCCGGTGCCGTCACGCGTGGAACGTTACGGCCCAGGCAGTGAAGCGCGCGGATCGTTGTTCGTCGGCCTTGTGGCGACAGCTCGATCTCGGAGTCGCACGTCAGGGTTCCGGCGTTAAGTGTTCCGGTGACGACGGTGCCCGCTCCGGGGACGGAGAAGACGCGATCGATCCACAGCCGAACGGGTTCGTCGGGTGACGGACGGGGACGTCTGGTGACGTCGTCGAGAGTCTCGCGTAGTCGGTCGAGGCCGTCGCCGGTGTGGGCACTGACGGGTACGACGGAGGTGCCGGTGATGCCGTTGTGGTGCAGTCGGTCGAGTGCTGCGCTTGTCGCGGGTTCGGGGTCGGCGAGGTCGGTTTTGGTGACGGCGAGGATCACGTGCCGGATACCGAAGGCGGTGACGGATGCAAGGTGTTCCTCGGACTGCGGTTTCCAGCCTTCGTTGGCGGCGACGACGAACAGTACGGCAGGTGCGGTGGATATCCCGGTGAGTGTGTTGGCGAGGTATCGGTGGTGCCCGGGCACATCTACGAAGGCGAGGTCGTCACCGTCGGGCATACGCATGGAGACGAATCCCAGTTCGATGGTCAGGCCGCGGCGTTTTTCCTCGGCGAGCCGGTCGGGGTCTTGGCCGGTCAGCGTGGCCAGAAGGGTCGACTTTCCGTGGTCGACGTGACCGGCGGTGGCGATCACGCGCATGGCGTGGCTGTTGCTGCGGCAATGACGGCGTCGGTCAGTGCATCGTCGTCGGTTGCGGAGACGGTCCGCACGTCGAGAAGCAGTCGTCCATTATGAACACGACCGATAACGGGTGTCCGGGTTGTTCGCAGTGGTCGCGCCAGTGCCGCGTCGACGGCGACCGCGGTGCCGGGCAGAGTGACCTCGGGCGCACCCCCGCCACCGATTCGGGAACGGCAGGCAACGGCTTCGGCTTTGACGCCGTTGTCGCGCAACACTGTGGCGATGCGTTGCGCTCGTTCGGCCAGCACGGTGCTGTCGGCTTCGATGGCGGCCGGCACGGGTGCCGGGGGGCCGGTCAGTGTTGCTTCGAGTGCGGCGAGGGTCAGCTTGTCGACGCGCAGTGCTCGGGCAAGCGGATGTCGGCGCATACGGTTCACCGGTTCGGTGTGGCCGAAGACGAGGCCGGCTTGCGGCCCGCCCAGGAGTTTGTCGCCGCTTGCGGTGACCAGTGCTGCTCCCGCTTTAAGTGATGTGGCGGCGTCGGGTTCGTCGGGCAGCCGTGGGTGGGGTGTGAGTAGGCCGGATCCGATGTCGTGGACCACGGGAGCCGAAAGGGTGGCGAGTTGGTGGACGGGCACGCTCGCAACGAAACCGGACTGGGTGAAGTTGGAGGGGTGAATCGAGAGGATGAACGCTGTGTCGGCGTTTATGGCGGCTTCGTAGTCGTCGATGTGGGTGCGGTTGGTGGTGCCGACTTCACGCAGCCGGGCTCCGGTGGATTCGAGTAGATCCGGGATGCGGAAGCGGTCACCGATCTCGACGAGTTCGCCTCGGCTGATGATGATCTCGCGCCCGGCGGCGAGGGCCGTGGCCGCCAGTACCAAGGCCGCGGCGTTGTTGTTGGTGACGTGCACGGCTTCGGCGTCGGGCACGGCCGCCGCCAAGGCGGCCACGGTGCTTTGTCCGCGTGGCGCGCGTTCGCCGGTGACGAGGTCGAATTCCACATCGGTGTAGCCGGCGGAGGTCAATACGGCCTCGCGAGCGGCCTGTGACAACGGTGCTCGTCCGAGGTTGGTGTGGACGATGACACCGGTGGCGTTGAGTACGGCGACCAGTCCGGTGGCGGTGGCGGGCAACCGTTCGACGACGGTGTCGACGACGGTGTCTGCGGCCAGTTCACCGCGGCGGACCTCGTCGAGCACCTGCATCACGGTGCGTTTGACGAGTGGGTGCCCCAGCCGCGTCAAGCCGACGGCCAGGCGTGGGTCGGTGAGAACCGCGTCGGTACGGGGGACCTTTCGGCGGGGATCGTCCATGACGGCTCCTTCTGGCCTGCACCAGCGAATGGTGACACACTCTATTGCTCACCGAGTCACGAGTATTGGCGGAGGCGTACGGGAATCGAACCCGCCCGGCCGAGTGGTCTCGGCCGCATCGATGTTGAAGATCGTGGGGGCCACCAGGCGCCCACCCGCCTCCATGGAGAAGTTTATGAGCCGTCTTGAGTCAAAGAGCGACCGCCTGCGTTTGACCCAGTGGGGTCATGGCGGCGGTTGCGCTTGCAAAATCCCCCCGGGTGAGCTTGATGAGTTGGTTTCGGCTCTGTCGGGAAAGGTTACTCCGGCGGTAGACCCGGCTGGGCCGTTGCTGGTGGGTTTGAATGCCGGTGGCGACGATGCCGCGGTCGTGGGGTTGGACGCCGATCGTGCGGTGGTGACCACTGCCGATTTCTTTACGCCGGTCGTCGACGATCCGTTCGACTGGGGCCGGATCGCGGCCGCGAACGCTCTGTCGGACGTGTATGCGATGGGTGGTGTTCCGTTGGCGGCGGTGAATCTGCTGGGTTGGCCGCGTGAACGCCTTCCGATGTCGATGGCGGCGGAGGTGTTGCGCGGAGGTGCTGAGGTGGCTCATTCGGCGGGGTGCCACGTAGCCGGTGGGCACAGTGTCGACGATCCGGAGCCGAAGTACGGCATGTCGGTGGTGGGTTTGGTCGATCCGGCCCGGATGATTCGTGTCGAGGCCGGTCGTGTCGGTTTGCCGTTGACGTTGACGAAGCCTCTCGGGGTGGGTGTGTTGAACGCTCGGCACAAGCAGACCGGGGTCGTGTTTCCACAGGCTGTGGAGGGAATGGCCACTCTGAACCGTGAGGCGTCGGCGGCGGCGGTGTCGGTGGGTATCCGAGCGGGTACCGACGTCACCGGTTTTGGGCTTTTGGGGCATCTGTACAAGATGGTGCGTGCCGGTGGGATGTCGGCTGTTGTGGACCACGCCGCGGTGCCCTATCTGGACGGAGCCCGTTCGGCGGCCGAGGCCGGTTTCGTATCCGGTGGCACGCGTCGCAATCTGGAGTGGGTGTCGCCGCACGTGGATTTCGGATCGGTGAAGGAGGTCGACCGACTGCTGCTGGCGGATGCTCAGACGTCGGGTGGGCTGCTGTTGGCCGGTGAGGTGCCCGGTTACCCGGTGATCGGTCAGCTGGTGGCGCCTGCGGAACGAGCGATCATGGTCCGCTGACCAGCCACAACATATTGTTTCATGTCAATTCATTGACAGCCTTAGGTCTCGGCCTTATCCTTCAGGACGCACCGCCCCACGACAACAACTCCAGACCGGAGCAGCCCCATGCCCGAGGCCACTGCCGTTCATCGCGCCCTGGACGGCGCCAGTTACGTCCTACGCGGCGACTTCGAATTGGACCGGCCGGCGACATCCGTCGCCGACATCGTCGTCGGCAACCGCATGCACGAATTCACCTCGGGTGTCGCGCAACTGGCGGACGACGTCGCCAAGGCACTGGGGTTGTCCGGGTTCGACGAGGAGTTCTCTTTCAACGGCGGTACGCTGCGCACCGCCGTCAAAAGGGAATACGACCCCCAGAACCACCTGGTGGAGGAACCACTACTGGTCAGCTGGTGTGGCGAAAATTACTCGCTGGTCACCCGCATGTACCACGCGTCGGTCTCCGACGCCGTGGCCCTGTTGCGCACACTCGGCGTCGACGAACGCGACGACGGTCTCTATTTCACGCCGGACGAGGAGATCGGCATGGCCGGTCCCGCCACGGTCATCAAGGAGATACCGCGCCTGGGGCTGTTGGAAATGGCGCTTCCCAGCGAAGAACAGACCGCGCAACTTCCGCCGTGGAAGGGCATATCGGTTTCCGCCGGCGAGCTTTACCGCGACACTCTGGCCAATGGAAACCCCTTCTTCGTTCTGTCGGCTCAAGACGTGTGGGCGACCGTGGTTCCTCTGGCCGACACCGACGTCGACACCGTGCCGGCTCTGGTCGACGGGCTGAGCATCACCGTGGCCGAGTGATCCACGTGCCCGGATTCATCGCGGCCGTGGCCGCCTTCACTGCACTGGTCGGGCTTCTCGTCGGAGCCGCGGCACACGTGATGAGGCCCCGGATGCTGCGCGACGCGCTATTGCGGCACCGAGTCCTCCCGGCTTCGGTCACGGGGGCGGCGGCGCTGGCCGTCACCGGCGTCGAACTGGTGTTGGCGGCCACCGGAACCGTTGCGTTCGTTGTGAACGCCACTGTTGTCCTGGCCACCGTGCTGTGGTTGTCGGCCGGAACGTTCGCCGTTTACGCCGCCTACTCCCGCTACGTTTCCGCCAAAGGCCTGCACGTGCCGTGTGGATGTTCACGGACGGAGGTCCCCATGGACGACTGGGTGACTTTCCGAGCCGTCGGTTTCACCGTTTGCGCCGTCGGCGGAGCTTTGTTGGCCGGGTCTACCCCGACAGATGTAACACAATGGGTCGTTGCGGTGTTGGCCACGGCAACACTGGCCCTCGCCCTCTGGCAACTACCGGCGGCGATGCGTCAGCCCGCCTTGGGAGGTTCCTGATCGTGGACTTCGTAACCAGCGCTCTCATACTGTCGTGGATTGCGATACTTCTGCTGGCACTGGTGGTATCCGGCCTCATCCGCCAGGTGCATCAACTGTCAAGGGACAAGCGTCCCGCCGCGCGTGTGGGGGTCTCCACCGGGACGGTCGCATCCGATGCCGGTGAACTGTTGCGCGGCTCCCGGGGCGTCCTCCTGTTTCTCAGTCCCCACTGCAGTGTCTGCTCCGATGTACTTGAAGAAGCAGGTCAGTGGATCACCGCCGGCGACAACCCACCAAACATCCAGGCCGTTTACGCCGCCGACGCCGCCGAGCATCCCGTCGTCACGACCGTCGCGAACCGCGACGACCTCTTCAAGCGCTACGACGTCGTCGTTACACCGTTCGCCGTCGTGGTCGACGATGCGGCCGTCGTCACCCGTTCCGAGCCGATCGGATCGACCACCGCCCTGCGTCAACTGCTGAACACGACCGTCAGCCGCCCAAGGAGTTCTTCATGACCGCCGAAAAGGTACCGTCGCTGCGATCTGCCACGGTGGCGAAACGACGCGCACGCAATTCGCGTATCACCTACATGCTGCCTCGCCGACGGTTGTTCCAGGCGGCAACCGCGGCGAGCTTCGCCGCCATGGGAGTCTTCCCCGTCGCGCGCGCCGCATACGCCGACGGTTACGACATCTACACCGGACCGTGCCCCTCTTATGCGGAGAACCACGACTGCTCCCCCGGTTGTGGGCCGAGCACGATCTTCGGGGACGCCTGCGAGACGTCCGGTGATTATCTCGGATTCCACCGTGACGACGGCGTCGACTGGATCCTGCGCCCCAACCAGTGCTACTCGGGAACCTACGACGGCTGGTTGTGGAAGTACGAGAACGCGTGTGGTTCGTGTGCCTGCAGTGTGGAGCGACGCTGCCACGACGGCTACCGAAACACCGGTTCGGGATGGGTGCGTTCGATATGTCGTTGGAACACCGACTGTGGATGCGCCAGTACCGTGACGTGGCCTCGCATCGCCAGCGGAGCTTTTGGCGACGACGTCGCCACGATCCAGTATCTCCTGGTCTTCCGAAACCACGAGCTTGATGTCGACAGTGACTTCGGGCCGTTGACCAAGGCCGCGGTACAGGAGTTCCAGCGTGGTGAGAACCTTCCGGTCACCGGCGTCGTCGATGCCGCGACATGGGCGATGTTGGTCGAAACGATCCGTCGAAGTGACGACAACGATGCCGTGCGTGCCGTGCAGGTGCAACTGAACAAGCACGGTCACAAGCTCGTCGTGGACGGCGTCGTGGGACCGCTTACCGTCGCCGCGGTCACCGACTTCCAGCGGCAAAGTAATTTGACCGTGGACGGGATCGTGGGCCAGAACACCTGGCGCACATTGACCGGTGGAGTCACGTGACATCACCGTCGAGCTTCGCTCGCCGATGGTTGACCGACCCGTTGACACCGGCGTTGATCTTGGCCGTCGGCGCGGTTGCGAGCCTGCGATACGGACCGACGCTGACGTGGGCGATCGTCGGCGGTTTGGCCGGCTTTTCGTTGTCGGGATCGGTTTGAACCCGCAACAGCGCCTATGCGCTGACTTCGCCAGGTTGGCGAGGGATTCAACGACGTGTGGCGGCCCTGAGTCTGTTCACCGCGGGCCTGCTTCTGGGCGGCTGCCTCACGGCTTTGTCACTGTGGCTGGTGTCGGGCCTGACCATGCCCATACCGGCGGTATGGCGTTACGGCGCGGCGACGTTCATCGCTGTGGTGGCGATTTTGCGCGATGCCGACGTTCTACGTTTTCCCATGCCGCAAAATGCCCGCCAGATACCTCAAGAGGTGTTTCAACGACACCTGTTGCGAGGCAGCCTCCAGTTCGGTTTCGAGCTGGGCACCGGTGTACGGACGTACGTTTCCTCCAGCGCCCCTTACGTGGTGGCGTCGATGCTGCTGTTGTCGTCCGACGGTTTCGTCGCGGCGTTGGTCGCAGGTCTTGGTTTCGGAGTCGGTAGGGCCACCACACCCCTCGCGCGGGTGATCTCCCGCGACGGTGTGGATTGGGACGCGAGGTTGGCGGGTCGGCTACCGATCATCACCATCGGGATCTGTTCGGTGCTGGCGGCCGTGGCGGCGTTCCGGTTGTTCGGTGTGTGGAGCACGTGACGTCGTCGGGACAGGCCCCGGGTTCGTCACGACCGCTCCGTCGGCTTCACCGGATACGGCGACCCGATTCGTGCCGCCCACCGTTTCGCCATTCCTGTTCGGTCGTGACTACGGGTAGACCGTGAACTGGGCAGGCCCCTGCGTCGACGGCGGCACTCGGTAATGCCCGAGAGTGAACTGCATGATGTCGCCGAATGCCTCACCGGTGACGGTCCCGCCGCCTCCGCCGGGTGTGTAGGCAAAGACCGCGACGGTGTACCGCGGGTTGTCGGCGGGAGCGAAACCGACGAAATTGGCGACTTCTCCGTCGGTGTATTTCCCGTCTTCGACGAGCAGACCCGTTCCGGTTTTACCGGCGACAAGGTAACTGGCCAAGGCAGCGTCGATCCCGGTGCCGTCAGGTACCGTGACAGGCGCTTGCAGGAGATACTGCAGGTCTTTGGCCGTATCGGCGGAGAAGACGCGGTGCGTTTGCGGATCCGAGAACGGCCGGCTGCTTCCGTCGGGATCGACGGTGGACTTGATCAACGTCGGCTGCGTGTAGACACCGTCGTTGGCTATCGCGGCGTATCCGGCGGCCATCTGCAGCGGTGTGACCGAGACTCCGTGCCCGATCGGTATTGAGCCGTAGCTGGACCCACTCCAGTTCTGTGGCGGCTGAACCAATCCGGCGCCCTCGTTCTCCACGCCGATACCGGCGGTTTGACCGAAACCGAACAGCTGTTGATACGCGTAAAGTTTGTCGGGCCCAAGCTCGTCGGCCAACATAATTGTGCCCACATTGGATGAATGTGCGAGAATGCCGCCGATACTCATGGGAGATTCGGGATGATAGTGGCTGTCCTTGAATGTCACATCACCTTTGGTCACCGTCGGGGCGACCGTCAGAACGGAATCACGGTCGATGATGTTTTCTTCGATCGCAGCACCCACCACGAGCGCCTTGTGGCTGGAACCGGGATCGATCACGGCAGAGGACGCCCAGTCCGTCCACCGTTCCTTGTCATAGTCGAACGGGTCGGCGGCGTCATAGCCCGGCGCACTGGCCATAGCCAGAATCTCGCCGGTGGTCGAATCCATCACCACGGCCGCACCGTGTGTGCCGTCCTTCGCGTCCACCGTCTCGGCAAGGATCTTCTGCACCTGAAATTGAAGATCGGAGTCGATCGTCAACTGTACGTCCGAGCCCGGTTGCGCCGGTTCCTCCCGATAGAACCCACCGGGGATCTGTTGTCCACTGGCACTGATCTCGTACAGGCGCTCACCGTCGACACCTTGCAAAATCTTGTCGCATGTGGCCTCGAGACCGGCCAGCCCCTCCAAGTCGGTTCCGGTGAATCCGATGAGGTTGGCGGCAAGGTCGTGTCCCGGCACCTCGCGGCGTTCGTCGTAGGCGACGTAAACACCGGGGATGTTGAGCTCGGCGATGGTGTCTCCCACCGAGATGTCCACACCACGCGCCAGGTACTCGAAAGTAGACTGGGTGCCGTCCTCGAGAGTGCGATTGGCCATGCGATCGGCAAGGGTCGACGCCGGTATCCCCAACAAGGGCGCCAACAGTTGCGCGACGTCCTGACGATCCTCGTCCTTGATGTCGGTCGGGTCTGCGAACACGTAACGCGCAGCGGCGCTGAATGCCAACGGTTCCCCGTTGCGGTCCAAGATCGCGCCCCGCGACCCCGGGATCATCTCCTCCTGCAGACGTTGCCCCAGGGCGTCGGCCGCATAAGCGGCGGCGTCGGTCACCTGCAACTGCACCAGACGAGCACCCACGACGAAGAACACGAGGATGATCATGGCCGTGGCTATTCGCAGACGCCGCCTTGGGTTTCCGATCCGCGGCAGACGCCGTTTGACAACCCGGCGACGCTGCGGCCCCCGGGACGGTCGCGAACGCTGAGCCTGCCGCACCCGTCCGGTTCGGCCGGTCGTCGGCGGATCGGCCGGTACCGCCGCGATCTTTCGGCGTTGGCGTTCTCGAGCGGCGGCGGTTCGTCGCGTCGACTGTTGAGCAGCGCCGCCCTCCACAAGGCGCAGTGCAGGGCGGAACGCATCACGTTCGCTTCGGCGCGATGTCGCTGCCCGGCGTTGACGATCCTGTGCGGAGTCACGTACCGACCGGCCTCGCGGGGTGTATTGCCGCGCCGCTCCCATACGGTCGGAACCGGAACGACGATCACGCCCCTTGCCGGACCCTTTGTCAACCACGGTCAGCTACCGCCCGGCGTCGGCATGACGAGTTCTTTTCCATCGGGCAGCCGTATATACGTGATGTCGTCGGCGGGGACCAGGCCCAGCCTCTCGGCCGCAGCGGCCAGGTTGCCGGGAGAGGACAGATCCGCGAGTTCGTCGCTGAGCTGTTGTTCAGAGGCGTCCAGGACGGCCTGCTGTTCCCTCAGATCCTGCAGAGTGAACGCGTTCTCGTTGATCGCGGTGTTGAGTACGAGCAACCCGACGATCCCTGCGGCGATGAGACCCAAAACCGCCAACACAAACGGCGCACGGGCCGTGGTAACCGGCTCCGGCGGCGCCACCCGGCGTGGCCTCCGTACCGGGGGCCGTTTCGGCTGGGTACGGGGGGCTTCAACAGGCCCCGTTTCCACTTCGGGAACCGGTTGCAGCGCCAACCCACCGTCGGTCTCGGGGATGGCGGACTCGCCCAGCAGCGCACGCTTACGTGAATCCGCCGCGCGGGCGCGACGGCGAGCGGTTTTAATGATCTCGTCGGTGTCGATACGTGGGGAGCGGGAGACACGACCCTGCCTGGCGTTGTTCATTTTGCATCCTCCCCATGAGAACGTCGTGTGTGCTCTATTCGTGATACTTCGCTTTTTTCCGTGTCGGTGGGCAGTGCTTCGGCCGCGCGTAGTTTCGCCGACGCGGCTCTGGGATTGGCGGCGATCTCCTCGTCGCCGGGCGGCTGACCGCCCTTGGAGATCAACCGCATAGTGGGCTCGGTGCCGGGGACGTCGATGGGAAGTCCCGGAGGCGCCGACGACGTCGTGCGGGCAACCAGCTCGCGCTTGACGATGCGGTCCTCCAACGAGTGGTAGGACAACACCGCGATACGACCGCCGGGGGCCAAGGCGTCCAAAGCGGATGGCAAAGCACGCCTCAAAACGTCGAGCTCACCGTTTACCTCGATCCGCAGCGCCTGAAACGTTCGCTTGGCCGGGTTGCCGCCGCGACGCCGTGCCGCAGCCGGAATCGCGTCCCTCACCAGGTCGACCAATTCGCGACTCGATGTGATCGGAGCCTTTTTGCGAGCCGTGATGACGGCTCGAGCAATCCGGGAGGCGAAACGTTCCTCGCCGTACACCTTGAGAATGCGGGTCAGCTGCGTCTGGTCGTATCCGTTGACCACGTCGGCGGCCGTCTCACCGGTCGACTGGTCCATGCGCATGTCCAACGGCGCATCCTGGGCGTACGCGAAGCCACGGTCTGCGACATCCAATTGCATGGACGAGACACCGAGATCGAACAGAATGGCGTCGACGGCGGGGATGTCGAGATCGGCCAGCACCTCGGTGATCCGGTCGTAGACGGCGTGGACCGGAACGAAGCGATCTTTGAACTGTCGCAGTCTCTCACCGGCCAACGCCAGGGCGTCACGATCACGATCGACACCGACGACGGTCAGTCGTGGATGCGCGTTCAGGAGAGCCTCGGTGTGACCTCCGGCACCCAGCGTTGCGTCCACGGCTACGGCCCCGTTGTGGCGCAGCGCCGGCGCCAGAAGCTCGATGATCCGGTCTCGAAAAACCGGAACATGGGCTTCGCGCGGAGCACCGTACCGCGTCATCGTGTCGACCCTCCTCCACTCCCTGTCGGCTTCGCATCGTCGGGACCCCATCCGCTCGCCACAGACCTGGCACTGGGGAAGACGTGTCAGGTACGTGGCGGGCGGGTGGAGACCAGGCGATACGAACCCTCGCTCTTCCTTGCCCATCCTGCTTACAAGCCGGCCGGCAGCTCCCCCTCCTCGATGTCGGCGAAAGCCCCTTCGCTCTCGGTGAGGTAGGTCTGCCACGAGTCGGCATCCCAAATCTCTACTCGTGTACTGGCTCCGATGACGACCAGATCCCGTCCCAATCCGGCGTACTCCCTCAAGTGCGCCGGTATCGTGACCCGCCCCTGCTTGTCCGGTATCTCGTCGTGCGCGCTGGCGAAGAACACCCGGTTGTAAGCCCGAGCGGCCTTGTTCGTCATCGGTGCCCTGTGCAGCTCACCGGCGATCCGGCTGAATTCCTGCATGGGGAACACGTAAAGGCACCGTTCCTGCCCTTTCGTGATCACCAGGCCACCTGCCAGTTCGTCGCGAAACTTCGCCGGAAGGATCAGCCGTCCCTTTTCGTCAAGCTTGGGAGTGTGGGTACCGAGAAACACCGGTATCACTCCCCCTGGCCTGCCCGCCGAAACGGGTAAAAAGGTGCGGCGGCGGCGCCAAAGCCCCACCAGTGCACTCCACCTTACTCCACTCTCCTCCACTGCTATAGGGCGTTTCGGTGACACCTCGCAGTACGCAGGGTCAACTCGGCAGGTCACGCCGGTGGAGGAAAGTGGCGACGAATTCGCCCTTCACCCGGTCGAGGCATACGGAGCGTCCGGATCCGACAACGGGCCACCCACGCCGCGTGCGCTCGCTCCGCTCATAAGTCGTGGAGGTCGATATGACAGACTTTTCCCACGAGGAGACAGCGCCCGTTGAGAATGCGAGGAACACGTGACCAATCTGCCGGCGCGCGCGAAGTTCGCCACAGCCATGTTGCGCACCGCCGCCACCTTGTCGCGTGTCAGTGGCCGCGGCGACGGTTCGGTGATCGGTGGGCGCGTCGGACTGACCATCGAGCCGCGCCTGTTGTCCATGTTGGCCGATGGTCGCCACGTGGCGCTGATATCGGGCACCAACGGTAAGACGACCACGACACGGTTTGCCGCAGCCGCTCTGGAGGCCGCCGGACCGGTCGCCACCAACTCCTTCGGCGCCAACATGCCCACCGGGCATACGACGGCGCTGGCCAAGGCTCGTGACGCCGTCAACTGCGTCCTCGAGGTCGACGAACATTACCTGCCGCAACTGCTGATCGACGCCAAACCTAGAGTGGTCGCGTTGCTCAACCTTTCGCGTGACCAGCTCGACCGGGCCATGGAGGTATCCGGACTGGCAGCGAAATGGCGCACCGCATTGGAGCAGGCCCCCGACGTACCGATCATCGCCAACGCCGACGACCCCTGGGTCACGTGGGCCGCCGGTGCCAGCCGGAACGTCACCTGGGTCGCCGGCGGACAACGCTGGCAGGAGGATTCCTGGGTTTGCCCGGAATGCGGTAAGCACCTGGACCGTTACGGCGAATTCTGGCGTTGTACCGCCTGCGGCTTGACCCGCCCCACACCAAGCTGGTCGGTGGAGGCCGATACCGTCGTCACTCCCGAAGGCGACCGGGTGCCCTTGGACCTGCGGCTTCCCGGCCAGGTGAACCGTGCCAACGCGGCGACGGCGCTGGCCATCGCTGCGACCTTCGGCGTTACATCGGCCGACGGTGCGCCACGACTGACGAGTGTGAAGTCCGTCGCCGGTCGTTATGCCGTCGTGCGGCGCGACGGTCGTCGCCTCCGACTTCTCCTGTCGAAGAATCCCGCCGGTTGGCTGGAGGCGTTCGACATGCTTGAGCCACGTTGCCCGGTCGTACTGGCGCTCAACGCGCGCGAAGTCGACGGGTACGACACCTCGTGGATTTACGACGTGGACTTCTCACCCGTGCAGGGCCGCAAGGTCCTCGCCATCGGTGACCGCCGCATGGACTTGGCGGTGCGACTGCAGGTCAACGACATCGACTTCGATGTCGTCGACGACATCGGTGCAGCCATCCAAGCCGTCCCGCCCGGCGACCTCGAGGTCATTGCCAACTACACCGCCTTCCAAGACATTCGAGCGGAGTTCGACCGTGTCAACTAGCATCCTTCGCCTCGCCTGGATCTACCCGGATCTGTTGTCGACGTATGGAGATCGCGGAAACCTCCTGGTGCTGGCACACCGTGCGGAATCGCGGCAGATCCTCACCGACTCGCTCCTTGTCAGGTCTGATCAGGCGGTGCCGCGGGAAGCCGACGTCTACCTAGTCGGAGGCGGCGAGGACGGCCCACAGGCTCTCGCGGCAGAGAAACTAATAGCCGACGGTGCTCTTGCTCAGGCGGCCGACAACGGAAAAGTGATTTTTTCGGTGTGCGCCGGGTACCAGATCATGGGGACCAGTTTTGTCGCCTCGGGCAACAAGCACGCCGGGTTGGGTTTGTTGGACATGACGTCCGATCGAGGTCCGTCCCGCGCCGTCGGTGAGCTGGCGGGGGCAGTACACCCGCAGCTGGGTTTGGAGTCCTTGACCGGTTTCGAGAACCACGGAGGTCGCACCTACCTGGGCAACGAGACCGCTGCGCTGGTGCCGCAGGTGAGCCACGGCATCGGCAACGACGAGACCACCGAAGGTGCGTGGCGAGGCAAGGTCGTCGGCACGTATCTTCACGGTCCCGCGTTGGCCCGGAACCCTCAGCTGGCGGACCTGCTGTTGGCATGGGCCACCGGTACAGAGCTGGCGCCGTTCGACGAAACCTGGACGTCTCAACTACGAGCAGAACGGTTGGCTGCGCTCGCACACCATTAGGCCGAACCCCGCTCCGGATTTCCATGGTTGGTCATCCGGTGGTCAAACCGCCGCGCACCAGGCAAACTGTCCTCATGGACGAAGAGGGATCCGAAGCGGACGACGCTTACGAGTACGCTCCCCTGCGTGTACCTTCCGATGTCGACACGGTTTCGGCTCAGGAGCAGTTGTCAGTGGCAGCCGAGTACGGCGGCTGGGAACTGGCACGGGTCATGAAGTTCGCGGACGGGAGCCGCAAGGTCACCCTTCGGCGCAAGCCGGGCAAGAAGCTCCTGCCCGGCTTTTCCTATTAGGTCTTCGGCGAGACGTTCAGTCGTCTCCGCGATCGGGCTGATCGGACCCGGCCGGTGTGGTGAGAAACGAACGCTCGTCCAGCCGCCCCACCATGGGGTCGGCATACGCGATGGCGAAAGCCTCGTTCTCGGTGCCTTCATGAGTCTCGGCCACATCGAACCCGTGCTCAACATCGTTGACCACCACGATGCCGTCCAACGGGATGAGCTCGGGCACCTCGAGGCAGCGTAGGCTTCCGTCACCGGCGTGCAGTAGCTCAAGCACCGCGTCACCGATGCCTTCGACCGGTTGACCGTCCCCTTCGGGATCGGGTATCTGATTCCTGGCGTGCTCAGCGGCACGCAATAGGGCCGCCGAGCTGGGAACAAGATAGTCGCGACGTTGACGCACCGAGATAACGGTGGGTTCGGGGTCGGGTTCGACGGCCTCCTCCATGTGCGAGGAATCGGACCCGACCAGACTACTTTCGGCCTCCAACGGCTCGACGTCGAACGGTGTCACCTCGTCGAAACGGGTTCGCAGCAGCTCGTCATAGTCGAACGCGGCGTTGTTGAGGGCCACATAGGCCCGCCACACCGATTCGTCGTCGAGGCGCCCCTCGGCGGCCTGCACCTTCTCCAAATGTGCGCGCGCGGCCGTGATCATCGTTTCGAGCGCTACGGTCAGTTCGTCGACCATGGCGAGCCCCCATCAGCTGTTCGTCAAGAACCGGTCCAATACCCGTGCACCGAATTTCAACGCATCAACCGGGACCCGCTCGTCAATGCCGTGGAACAGCGCCGAGAAGTCCAAGTCGGCGGGCAGCTGCAACGGCGCGAACCCGAAACAGCGAATACCGAGGCGTTGAAACGCCTTGGCATCAGTGCCACCGGACAGCATGTACGGTACCGGACGCGCCGCCGAGTCGAAGTGGCGCAGTGATTCGGACATCGCGTCGATCAACGGACCGTCGAACGTGGTCTCCAAACCCGGCTGCTGATGGATGTGTTCGATGTCGATGCCTTCCCCGATGATTTCTCGCAGCTGGCTCAACATCTCCTCAGAACGTCCCGGCAGCGGACGGCAGTCGATAACCGCCTCCGCCTTGCCCGGTATGACGTTTTCCTTGTATCCGGCGGTCAAACCGGTCGGGTTCGCCGTGTGCCTGATCGTGGCACCGATAATGCGCGCAATCGGTCCGAGTTTCGCGATGACCGGTTCTGGATCGTCCATGTTCACATCGATCTCGAGTACCTCGGAAACCTCGTCCAGAAAGGCACGAACCGTCGGTGTCAGCTCGATCGGGAAGCGATGCCGTCCGACCTTCGCCACAGCTTCGGACAACCGGGTAACGGCGTTGTCGGGATGGATCATCGAACCGTGGCCCGGGCGATCCGAGACCGTCAAACGCAGCCAGTCCAACCCCTTCTCGGCGGTCTCGATCATGTACAACCGCAGGTCGTTGTTGATGGTGACGGAGAATCCGCCCACTTCACCTACTGCTTCGGAAACGCCCTCGAATTCCTCGGGGTGTTCGTCGACGAGGAAATGGGCGCCGTACCGACCTGCCGCCTCCTCGTCCGCCAGGAACATCAGAACGAAATCACGGGGCGGCACC
The DNA here is from genome assembly GCA_019113825.1 of Candidatus Stackebrandtia excrementipullorum. GTDB lineage: Bacteria > Actinomycetota > Actinomycetes > Mycobacteriales > Micromonosporaceae > Stackebrandtia > Stackebrandtia excrementipullorum. Next base: position 24,636 of record DXGR01000034.1, read on the forward strand.
CGGCCCTCTCGTTTCCACTGACGCACGACGGCCAAAAGCATCGCGTCGAAGTCCTTCATGTCGACGGCGCCACGACCCCACAGGTAGCCGTCCTTGATTTCTCCGGAGAACGGGTCGACGCTCCACTCCGACGCATCCGCCGGCACCACGTCCAAATGTCCGTGCAGCAGCAACGCCGGGCGTGACGGGTCCGATCCCTCGTAGCGAGCCACGACACTCGTTCGGCCCTGGGCACTCTCATAGATGCGCGGGGTGAGCCCCACCTCGGAGAGTTTTTCGGCCACGTACTCGGCGGCGGCCCGTTCGCCCGCCGATGTTGTGGTGTCCCCGGTGTTCGTTGTGTTGATGCGAATCAGGTCACGGCACAGGTCGACGACTTCGTCGGTTGCCTGCGGTATGGGCTGCGTGCTGTCGGCGGTCATGAGCCATTCCTACCAGGCACGGGCGTAACACGCCATCGAGCCGCCCCGGACGTTGTTCACATTCGTTGCATGGCCGACCACGTGACCTCGGCAAGCAGAGCCTGCCCGGACCGGTTCGGGTGACGATAGTCCCACGCCGAGATGTGATCGAGGGTGAACGCGTGGTCGTGTACCGCCCCGCCGTCGTATACGCATTCGCCGGCGTAGCCTTCACACGCCGCAGCCAGTTGGACGTTGTATTCGTCGAGTCGATGCGCCACCGTCTGCCGACGGTTTTCGTCGTCGGGGTCTGTGGAATCGGGGTGGCTCAATGCCGTCGGGCAGGCGCCCGACAGCATCCAGGTGTTACGAACGTCGATGCTGTGGTGACCGATCTCCCACAACCGGATCAGGTCGGGGACACTGGCAATGAGCAGTCGTGGTGTTTCAGACTCGGCCAACACCGTCAACGCCGCGGTGACGTTGTCACCGAACTCTTCGGCCGACGTCATCTCGGCGGTCGTGGCTCTACAGGCGTCGCCGGCTCCGACAAGGACGGTCACGTAGTCGGCCTCCTGCGTGACCGCTTGACGCGCTTGAGCGATCAGGTCGGCCGATGTCGCGTCGGCGCGGGCGTTGTTGTACACGTTGCCGGTCAGGTCCGGGTTCGACGCCGCCATGCGTTGCAGGTGAGAGTCGACCTTGTCACTTTCTCCGGTGCTCCACGATCGGTCAAGGCAGTCGAAAAACCATCCGCAGGCGTTGTGGCCACGCGTGATCGAATCTCCCAAAGCGGCCATGGTGGTGGGGGGTTCGGGAGGGCTCCCCACCGCAGCGCCTCCCAAGGAGGCCAACACCGTCATCGTCGCCGCGGTCACCAGAAGGACCCGTATCGCGCGCATACCCACCCCCGAAAGCCGATGCGGCGTCCAGTGTGGCAAACGACCGGGTCCGGTGTGCACCTTCCGAGGTTTTCGGTCTTGATCCCGCGCAACCACCGAGGGTCGCGTCACAACGGAACGACGGAAGTCACCTCGGGCGCCTCAAGGACCGCATCGGTGATGTGCTCGGGTGTGCGTGCCGAAACGTCGAACCACACCAAGGTTCCGCTGTTCTCGTTGGCAACGAACAACGTTGCGCCGTCGCGTGACAATGCCGCGTCGCGAGGCCACTCGCCTTCACAGTCTCGAGTCCCGATGAGCTCGAAGACCGTCGTATCGATCACACCGATCGAGTCGTGTCCTCGGTTGGTGACGTAGGCGCGGCTGCCGTCGGTCGACAGCACCACCGCACCCGGATAGTTGCGTTCCACCGGGTCCCCGTCGGATGACACGGTATTGACGGATCGTCCGGGGGTCAGCACACCCTCCACCGGGTCCCATGCGCATTCGACCAGTTCGGAGCTGAGTTCGGCGGTCACGTAGGCGCGGTCCCGTTCAGGGTGAAACGCGATGTGACGCACCCCTTGACCACCGACGAACCGAGCTGTCGAGTGGTGGTGCAGGGTACCGCTCGACTCGTCCAACCGGTACACCATGACCTCGTCGGTGCCCAGATCGGTGGCCAATACCCACCGTCGGCTCGGGTCTGTGACGGCTTGATGCGCGTGCGGACCGTCTTGGCGGGGCAGATCCGGTCCACTGCCCTCGTGCGCCACGACGCACGACGGAGGCCGCAGCGTCCCGTCCGCTTCAATGGGCAGGACCGCGACGCGGCCGTCGCCGTAGTTGGCGACGAGAAGGAACCGTCCATTCGGGTGCACCTGCGCGTGGCACGGCTGGCTCCCGCCCGACGGCTGGGGCTCGCCCCACGGTTCCAGGCCGGCGGCCGAAATCTTGAAGGCGTGTACCGACCCGGGCCCGCTGATGTCCTCACTGACCACATAGATCATCTGACGGTCCTCCGCCGCGGCCACGTAGGAGGGATTGACCAGACCGTGACGATGAGCAAGAGACCGCGTATCGACGTCGGCCGCGTACACCGCGACGTGACTTCCGAGGATCAGATGCATCCGGTGAGCATAGTTGACAAGGGCCTCGGCACCGACTCACATGGATGACACCGTCACTATGCGGGTACCGTTTCCTCACGTTCCTGATCGCGTGCGGCACGCTGCTTCTTGATGTAGCGCCGTGCCATGGGTTCCACCATTCGCGCAGCCAGCGGGCCCACGATGACCAGGATCAACACGTAGGCGGCCACCAACGGCCCCAACTGCGCGACACCCGGCGTCCCGGCGAGGGCCGGTGCCGATACCGCCAGGCCCGCAATGACGATGCTGAACTCGCCGCGCGACATCAGCAACACGCCTGTGCGCCAGGTACCGATCTTTCCGATTCCGGCGCGGCGTGCCGCAACGAGACCGGTGATGAGCTTGGTACCCGCCCCCACCACGGCCAACGCCGCCGCTATCCCCAGCACCGGTGGAAGGTCCGCGGGGTTGGTCTGCAAACCGAAGTACACGAAGAACAACGCCGCGAAGATGTCCTTCAACGGGTCAAGAGTCTTATGTGCGGCTTGAGCGACCTCGCCCGACAACGTGATTCCCACAAGGAACGCCCCGACGGCGGCCGACACGTGGACCTGCTCGGCGAGGCCCGCAATCAACAGGATCAGGCCGAGAACTTTGAGGACCAGAATCTCGTTGCTTGGGCTGGCCACGAAACGTTCGACCACGCCACCGAACTTTGCGGCGATCACCAACGCGGCGGTGACCGCGAGGGCTGCGACCGCCAAGCCGATGCTGGCCTGCGCCAACGCCAGTCCCGCCAGCAACGTGGTCATGATCGGCAGGTACACCGCCATCACGAGGTCTTCCATGACCAGAACCGACAGCACCGTGGGCGTCTCTCGGTTACCCATCCATCCGAGGTCTCCGAGAACCTTCGCCGTGACCCCGGACGACGTGACCAGAGTCACCCCGCCCATGACAAGGGCTGCGATCGGGCCCCACCCCAGGAGCAATGCCACGGCGATACCGGGAGTCGCGTTCAGAACGATGTCCAGCAACCCGATCGGGGCGCCGGTTTTCAACGTGCCAAACAATTCCTTTGTGGTGTATTCGAGCCCCAACATGAACAGTAGAAGGACCACGCCTATCTCGGCGCCGACCTCGATGAACTCGTCCACATCGGCGAAACCGAAAACCCCGCCGACGCCAAAGCCGAGGCCCGCCAACAGATACAGCGGGATCGGTGAAATACCAAAACGGCCGGCCAAAGCCGACAGGACGCCGAGGCCGAGAAACACGGCCCCCAATTCGACAAGAACCAGGACTATATGCGACACGGGCCGTTAGCCTTCTCGAAGGAGGGTTTCAACCCCCGAAGTGCCCGCGTCGGTGCCGATCACAACGATCGTGTCGTTGCCCTCAAACCGAAACTCCGGACGCGGACTTGCAATGACCTCGCCGTTGCGCACCACCGCGACCACCGACGCGCCGGTGCGGGCACGCGCGTGCGTGTCTGCCAAAGTACGGCCGTCATACGGGGAACCGGGTTCGATGCGAAGCTGCCGCGACACCAGCCCCTTGGTCTGGCGCTCCAAATCGGCCAGTCGCTCCACGATACGAGCCGTTCCCAACAGTTCGGCCAGTACATTCGATTCGTCACCGGTCAGTTGAATGTCCTCCGAGGCCGAATCCGGGTCGTCGGCGTCGTAAACGATCAACTCGCGCTTGCCGGATCGGTGCGTCACAACACCGACCCGGCGACCACGTTCGGTCTCGAACTCGTATCGCAGTCCGACACCCGGCAGTGGAGTACGCTCGACGTCCATCGAAGGTCCCTTTTCGATCTGGCGGGTCGGCCACCCGCGGTCCGCACGACGGAAAGGATCCTCCCATCGTCGTTCCGCACGGCCGCAACAGCCCCGGGACCCTACGAAGGGTCACTTTCCGTTTTCTTCGGCCACCTTGCGTCGAACCTCTTCCATGTCCAGGTCGCGCACCTTGCCGATAACCTCGTCCAGCGCCGAGGCGGGCAGGGCGCCCGGTTGCGCGAACACGAGGATCCCGTCCCGGAAAGCCATCAAGGTCGGAATTGAGGTGATATTCGCCACCTGGGCTATCTGGGGCTCGGCTTCGGTATCCACTTTACCGAAGACAACGTCGGTGTGCTCCTCACTCGCCTTCTCGTACACCGGGGCGAAGCGCCGACACGGGCCACACCACGCGGCCCAGTAGTCGACAAGGACGATCCCATCGCCGCCGATGGTCTTCTCGAAGGTTTCGCTCGTCAGGTCGATGGTTGCCATCGGTTGCGCCTTTCGTCGACGTCGGATCCAGGAGGTTATACCTCCCCAGGGTATGAGAAGGCATTCTCACCCTTGGTTATTCCATACCCACCCGGCCACGTTGGGATTCACGCGCCGTCAACCTCAAGTCGTAGACGCTCCAAGACCACCGGATCGATGCGCCCCGGCAACATCCGCATCTCCAGGTTCGCCATGCCCGCCCAATCCAGCATGACCTCCTCCACCGGAGTCTCCTCCTCCCCCGTGTACCCAAGCCGTCCCAACAGCCCCCGGACTTCGTCGGCCACCTCTCCGACCAATGGCAACGCGTCCTCGGCTACCGGTGGTTCGAAGTACACCCGGTGCAGCCCGGCCAGCCGTTCCAACTCCTCCACGGGAGCCTCGTGATCGTCCACCCGCAGGTCTACCACCACGTCACCCGTGCCCAGGTATCCGCGGCCGACCCCCACCACGTACAACGCAGCGCTTTGTCGACCTCGACGGTCTCCTCCCGCCTCGTCACCCGCGCGCAGCGTCTCCAAGAGCCGCTGCACAAACGGCAACGACTCACCGTACTGCCAACGACGACTCATCCGGTCCACCACGTGCGGCCCAGCCAACACGTTCCCCTGGATCGCGAAACCGGGCCCGGTACGGCCGCCCGCCCAGTCGGGACATCCCTCGCCGGTGTACAAAGCCCCATCCCCCCACGCCGCGACCACACCGACCTGCCGCTGCCGCCGCAAGGGATCCGCTGCCACCAGCCCCGCCACAGCATCACTCGCCGACGCGCCAGTCCTCATCAGGCTCACAGCCTGCCGTCCATACGCCGTATTCGCATACGCCTGCGTCGCCACGGCGCCTACACCCGCCTCAGCAGCCGGCACCACCGCACCGACCGCCAGAAACCGGCTCGCCACCGCCACGCCGAACAACTCGCCATCACCCGACCGGGCAACGATCGAAAAAGTCATTGCCGCCACCTTACGAACGGTTTTCGGTTCCCACACTCGGCCCGTTCAACCGTACGTTGACCGCGACGCCGAAGGCATCACCCCCGTTCACCAGGCCCACAACGCGACAGACCGGTGCCCGATGACGCCACGAAACGACTCGTGTAAAGTGATGCCGCGCATGCCACTCCGGCATGAGCGACACCACGAACAACGTCGGCGAGCGCCACAGGCATCGAGTCGACGCACGAGATATAACTACATACACTCACGCGCGAGTGGCG
>DXGR01000035.1 GCA_019113825.1 Candidatus Stackebrandtia excrementipullorum
GGCCATCCGTCTCAGCGTCGCACCGTCCAGTTCGGGGCATGACAACACGATGACCGTGTCGGCTCGACCCGCCCTGACGGCACGCGGCACATCGGTGAAGTCGCCGTAGACCTCGGCGTGGTAATCCAAGAGTGGACCGGTGGCTTGGCCTCCCGGTAGGCACGCACCGACGACGTGCAGACCGTGAAAGTGCTCGCGCCTCAACTGGTGGGTCAACGCCGCAACCGGACCTTCGTGTCCGATAAGGATTGTACGCCGCACACATCGGCCCTGTGCCCGCAGCGCGTGAAGCCAATGACGCCACGCGAACCTCAGCAGCACCGAGGACGCCACGGCCACCGGTAGCGCTATCAGGATGTACACACGGGAAGTCGGGAGTTCGAACCCGTACGAGACGACGGCGACCGATGCGGTGACCGCGATACCGGCCCGCGCCACTCGCTGGTACTCGGCGGTACCGACGAACAGGTGCCGAGGTTCATAGCCACCGTTCATCGCCAGGGCCAGCAACCAGCACGCGGGGAGGATCACGAACATGGCCAGGTAGATCCTGTTATGGACGGATATTTCTCCGAACCGGGTGGCGAATGCGACCCCCGCCCCCACGACCGCCGCGAACAGATCGGCGGCGACGAGCCCGGCTATGTATCGCGACTGCCAGCCGGGAGGGCCGCCCCGATGTTTCGAGATCTGTGGATCGGTCGAGCCACGCAGCCCCGTTACCGTCACGACGCCCCTCACCATGTTGTCCCCCGGCTCACCGAGACCGGTCCCGCCTACGTCCGTGTCGGCAGTCGGCCGACACCGTAGTAACGACACATGCGCGCGTTGCGTGACGGGAGCGTCACCTAAAGCCGGACAACTGTCCACGGCGCGGAAAACGCCGAGCCGGCCCGCACTTCAGCGCTGGTGATATTCGTTCTGCGCCGCGGTCAAACCATCGACCATGAGCTTTTCCACGGCGTCGGCGGCCAATTCGGTGAACAGCGGCAACTCCGGGCGCTCCACGGTCGAGAAATCCTTGAGGACGTAGGCGGCGGGGTCCATCCGGCCGGGGGGTCGTCCGATACCGAATCGCAGCCGGAGGTAATGACGATCGCCGAGGGCCTTCGTCAGCGACTTGAGCCCGTTGTGTCCGCCTTCGCCTCCGCCGGATTTCAAACGCAATGTGCCGTACGGCAGGTCCAGTTCGTCATGAACCGCGATCACCTGGGCGTTCGGAATCTTGTAGAACACGGCGAGAGGTCCCGCGGCCTGACCGGCGAGGTTCATATAGGTCAACGGTTTGACCAGTACGACCCGCGGGCCCCCGACGGAGAGTCGACCGGTGAAAACGTCACAGCGGAGGCGGGAATGGCGGCTCCACGAGGCCGGTGAACCAAGACGGTCGCCGATCCGCTCAGCGAGCAGATCGGCGACCATAAAGCCCACGTTATGGCGGTTGGCAGCGTATTTCGGACCGGGGTTTCCCAGTCCGACCACCAGGTAGGGCGTATCCGCCATGGCCTGCTACTCGGCCTCGGCAGCGCCCTCGGCGCCCTCTTCGTCCTCATCGGTGGATTCGGTGCGCGGCACCGTCAACGCCACAAGGGTCAGCTCGGGGTCGGTGATCAGCTTGGAACCTTCGGGCAGGATCAGGTCGCCCGCGGTCTTGTTGGCGCCCAGGGCCAGGCCGTCGATGTTCAGGACGACCTCCTCCGGAAGGGCGGTGGCGTCCGCTTCCAGCGTGACGCTGTCGTGCTCGGTGACCAGGAGGCCACCACGCTCCGGCTCACCCTCGACGCGAACCGGGACCTCGACGCTGACGGTTTCACCGTGGCGCACCAGCAGAAGGTCGACGTGGTCGATGGTGTCCTTGATCGGGTCACGCTGCAGTGCCTTTGGCAACGCCAGGGCACGGGTGCCGTCGACGATGTCAACGGTCATCAACTGGTTCATACCACCGCGACGGATCAGGTTGGTGAACTCGAGCGACGGCAGCGCGACGTGCTGCGGCTTCTCGCCATGGCCGTACAAAACGGCGGGGATCTTCCCTGCCCGGCGCGTACGGCGCGCGCCACCCTTGCCGAACTCAGTACGGGGCTCGGCGCTAATACGGACCTCGGACACGGAAACGCTCCATTTACGTCGTGAGAAAAGAATCTAAGGCGCTCGGCGCGTGCGCGGGGCGCCGGAAGGCCGACTACCTCGAGACCCGCGTCGATCACGGCACTGAGTGAACCTTGTCTTCCAGCTCACCGCGCGCCCTCGCCGTGGCAACCGAAATAGAGTACACCTCTGCCTTGCAGGCGATCCGTCCAGGTCGGCCGCGTCTGCTTGAACCCACAAGCCTCACAAACGGGTCGAAAGCTACGACAAACCGCCGAAAAGGGTGGTTACGGAACCGTCGATGAATACCTCACGAACCGCCTGCGCCACCAACGGCGCGATCGACAACACGGTCAGTTTCTCCAACGTCTTCTCCGGCGGCAGCGGCAGCGTGTTCGTCACCACGACCTCGCTGCAGGGCGCCGCCTCCAAACGCTCCACCGCGGGCTCGGAGAAGATCGCGTGGGTCGCCGCCACGACGACGTCGGAGGCTCCGGCGTCGTCAAGCATCTCGGCGGCACGACAGATCGTCCCACCGGTGTCGATCATGTCGTCCACTACAAGACACACCCGCCCCTCGACCTGACCGACCACGCTGTTGGCAACGACCTCGTTGGGCCTCAACGGGTCACGCGTTTTGTGAATGAACGCCAAAGGGCAACCGCCCAAACGGTCGGTCCATCGTTCGGCGACCCGTACCCGGCCCGAGTCCGGTGCCACCACGGTCAACGGAAGATCGCCGTAACGGTTCTCCATGTACGAGGCAAGAAGTTCCATGGCGAAAAGATGGTCCACGGGTCCGTCGAAAAAGCCCTGGATCTGCGCGGTGTGCAAGTCCACGGTCAAAATCCGATTCGCTCCCGCGGTGCGCAACAGGTCGGCCATCAACCTCGCGGAAATCGGTTCGCGTCCACGGTGCTTCTTGTCTTGCCGCGCATACGGATAAAACGGCAGGACTACGGTGATCCGCTTGGCGGAGCCTCGTTTGAGGGCGTCCACCATGATCAGCGTCTCCATCATCCACTCGTTGATGGGAGCCGTCATCGACTGGACAACGAACGCGTCGCTGCCGCGCACGGATTCCTCATAACGTACGAAGAGCTCGCCGTTGGCGAAACCGTAAGCGTCGGTGAGGGTGGGCGCCACGCCCAGATGGCGCCCGATCTCCTCGGTGAGCTCGGGATACGCACGCCCCGAAAACAGCATCAGACTTTTGGAGTTCTCAGCGGAAATGCTGCCCATGGCCGTGTCATCCTCAACAGTCGCGCATGAATTTCAGACGAGGTCAGTGTCACTCGCGAACGCCGGAAACGTCGGCACTTGGCCCAACGTTTGTGCAATGGGTCTCGCCTTACGGGGTGTCACTCGCCTGCTGAGCGCGTTCGGCGGCGTCGGCGGTCTTCGTACCGGACCGTTTCCGGTCCACCCATCCCTCGACGTTGCGCTGTCGCCCGCGGGCGACCCCGATCGATCCGGAGGGGACCTCCTGATCGATGGCGCTGCCGGCCGCCACGTAGGAACCGTCGTTAACGGTAACGGGAGCGATGAGGACCGAGTTCGACCCCACGAACACGGACTCCCCGACCTCGGTGTGGTGTTTGGAGACCCCGTCGTAGTTGGCGACGATCGTCCCCGCTCCGATGTTGGACCTCCGCCCGATCGAGGCGTCACCGACGTACGACAGGTGAGGCACTTTGGCCCCCTCCGCGATCGTCGAGTTCTTGACCTCCACGTACGTTCCCACCTTCGCGGCGTCCCCCAGATGCGTCCCCGGCCGTAGATAGGCGAACGGCCCCACCTGTGCCGCGGACCCGATGACCGCGGAGTCCGCGTGAACCCGCTCCACCGTCGCACGTGCGCCCACCGTCGTGTCGGTGAGCGTGGAGTCGGGCCCGACCGTCGCGCCCCGCGCCACGGTGGTCTTGCCGCACAACTGCACGCCCGGGTGGATGGTGACGTCGGGTTCGACCGTGACGGTCGCGTCGATCCACGTCGTCTCCGGGTCGTCTAGGGTCACGCCCGCACGCATCAACTCACCATTGATGCGGCCCTGCATGATGCGGCGCAACTGCGCCAACTGCGCCCGGTCGTTGCACCCGAGGGTGTCGAGCGGGTCCGGGGCGGTGAAACCGGCCACCGGGTGGCCCGCTTCGACGAGGAGGCCCAGAACGTCGGTGAGGTATTCCTCGCCCTGATCGTTGTCGCTGGAGAGTTTGGCCAACATCGTCCGCAACAGCTGCGCGTCGAACGCGAACATTCCCGAGTTGATCTCGCGGATCTTGAGCTGCTCGGCGGTGGCGTCTCGCTGCTCGACGATGCCGGTCACCGCACCCGAGGAGTCGCGCAGAATACGTCCCAGTCCGTAAGGGTTTTCCACCTCGGCGGTCAACACGGTCGCAGCGGCTCCGCCGTCCTCGTGCGCGGCCAACAGACTGGCCAAGGTTTCCGGCTGGAGAAGCGGGGTGTCCCCGCACAGGACGACGACCGTGCCGGAGAGATTGGGCGCCGCGTCCATCGCGATACGCACGGCATGGCCGGTGCCACGCTGTTCCGCTTGGAACGCGGTGCGGGCGTTGGGCACGATCTCGTTCACGTGTGCGGTCACCTGTTCGGCGGCCTGGCCGACCACAACCATGGTGTTGTCGGCAGAGACCGCCTCCGCGGCGTGGAGAACGTGCCCCAAAAGGGTGCGTCCCAGCATCGGGTGCAGCACCTTCGGAAGTTCGGACTTCATCCGTGTTCCCATACCGGCTGCCAAAACCACGACCGATCGTGCTGAGCTCACGCCGTTAACCCTTCATCGATGACGCTGACGCCCGTCATCGTAACGAGAAGTCGGTACGGCACCGCGGAAAGGTTGCCCGTGAACAAGACGGTGTCGCGGCCGCGCGGGGGTTGCATGTGCCCATATGTACAAAGCGCTCCCGTCGCCTACTCGATGAGAAGGCGGGGAGCGCGTGGCGGCGCCGTGACCGGCGCAGCTCCCGGGGGAGGATTCGAACCCCCATAGCTTGGACCAAAACCAAGAGTCCTGCCATTAGACGACCCGGGATCGTGGCGGGAAGCCGGAATAAGGCTACCTGTCGACTTTTTTGTCTCGCATCCGACATTGCGGTTCTTCACATTGGGGAGTTTTCCCTACCGACTTCCTACGGTTGCGTAGGTTACGTTGACGTAGGCGCAGGTGGACGGTCCGCCGGCGACAGCTCCCAGACTTCTACCTGCGAGGATACCCATGACGACCTACTCGCCCGCCGGCCCCGACGTTGCGAAGGGCGCGCCACCCGAACCGAAACCGTTGACCGTCGGTAAGCAGGACCTCGGCACGCTGCTGGGCCTGTGGTTCATCGTGGTCGGGCCGTTCCTGGCTCTGATCGCGGCGGTCCCGTTGACGTGGGGTTGGGGGTTGTCGTGGCTGGACATCGCGATCGGTGTCGTCATGTACAACATCTCGGGCTTCGGCGTCACCGTGGGTTACCACCGATACTTCACGCACGGGAGCTTCAAGGCAAAGCGGTGGCTGCGAGTCACGCTGGCGGTGGCGGGGTCACTCGCCGCAGAAGGTTCGGTCATTCAGTGGGTCGCCGACCACCGCAGGCACCACGCGTATTCGGACCGAGAGGGCGACCCCCATTCGCCGTGGCGTTACGGCACGACTTTCGGCGCGCTCCTCAAAGGCATGTACCACGCCCACATGGGCTGGCTGTTTCGGCGTGACCTGTCGAACCAGGAGCGGTTCACCCCCGACCTCTTGGCCGACAAGGACATCCGCCGTGTCGATGCGCTGTTCCCCCTTCTCTTCCTGATCTCGCTGGGTGCTCCCGCGCTCATCGGCGGCCTGGTGACCATGTCCTGGCAGGGCGCTCTGACGGCGTTCATCTGGGCGAGCATGGTCCGTATGGGACTGCTGCTGCACGTGACCTGGTCCATCAACTCGATCTGCCACGTGTACGGCGAGCGCCCGTTCGCCACTCGTGACGGTGACAAGGCGTCGAACTTCTGGCCGCTGGCACTGCTGTCCATGGGCGAGTCGTGGCACAACCTTCACCACAGCGACCCGACGTGCGCCCGTCACGGCGTCATGCGCGGACAGCTCGACACCTCGGCCCGACTCATCTGGATTTTCGAGAAATTCGGTTGGGCGTACAACGTCCGGTGGCCGAACCGACAGAGGCTGACTAAAAAGATGTCCACGGGGCACGAGAAACTACGTGCGTGACTGACTCCAAACCCAATTCAGGCCGCCGCGTCCGGATGTCGTCTGCTCAACGTCGAGAGCAGCTGATCTCCGTGGCGCGGCGCGCTTTTGCCGAACGTGGGTTCGAGGCCACCAGCGTGGAGGACATCGCCGCTCGCGCGAAGGTCTCCAAGCCGGTGGTCTACGAGCATTTCGGCGGTAAGGAAGGCGTCTACGCGGTCGTGGTGGATCGCGAGGTGAGGTCCCTTCTCGATCGGATCACGACGGCTCTGACCGGCGGGCACCCGCGTGTTCTGGTGGAGCAGGCGGCGCTGGCGCTGCTCGACTACATCGAGGAGGACACCGACGGGTTCCGAGTGCTCGTCCGTGACTCTCCCGTCATGTCGGACGCGGGGACGTTCGGGAGTGTCCTCAACGACGTCGCACACCACGCCGAGGGCATTCTCGGCAAGGAATTCAAAGAAAGAGGCTTCAATCCGAAGCTGGCCGAGCTCTATTCTCAGGCACTGGTCGGGATGGTCGCGTTGACCGGACGTTGGTGGCTGGACGCTCAGCGTCCCAAAAAAGAGGTTGTGGCCGCCCATCTGGTCAATCTGGCGTGGAACGGCCTGTCACATCTGGAATCGGCTCCCGAGAAACTGGTCAGGCCGGAGCCCGACAGCAACACCGCGGCCGATTCATCGCGCCCTCACGACGCTTGACCCGACGTTTTCCACAGGTCCGGCCACAAGATGACCGCTGTCCACAAGTCGTGTGGGCGCTTAAGGTTCTCTTCAGCCGAGACCGGTTACGTTCAAGCCATGGGGTGGAGGATGGCGGCCCCCACGGCCCGGGTTCGGTGGGCACGCGGTATCGGGGGCGCGGCCGCTCCCGTTGGAGTTTGCCGCGCCCCGTGGTGTGACGTGGGTGTAGGTGTTATGGGTCGCCGACGACGCCGGTGTTGTCTCCAACGGAACGGTGACGCCGCTTTTCTTCTTGGACGGCTTCCTCGGTGCTGCCGACTCGGCCGTACAGTCCGGCGGTGAACATGATCAGCCCCAGGATGAACGAGACGATGCACGTTGACATGCCGAAGCCGAGGAAGTTCACGTCGGTGCGTAGCAGCAGGAGCATGAACATGCCCGCCAGCAGGAACACCGTGCCCGCCGACAGGTTGATCCAGCGGTCCAGGTTGCGGCCCAGCAACGCTCCGACGACCACGATCGCACCGACGACGACCGACATCACGGAGAACGCGGGGTTTGTCTTGAGGAAAAGGACAGTGGGCAGCCCGTCCTGAGCGAACCAGCCAAGCCCTGCGTTTTGCCCCTCGATGAAACCGAGGATGCCCAAGACCAGGATGTACGCGCCCGCCAGGAATGCCAAAGCTCGCCACATCGGACGCAACGGGTGGTTGATTGGTAGATGATCCACGCACCGATTGTCGCTGATGAGTCTTTGCGACGTTCACCGGATCGGTGATCGTGAGTTGTACACCGCAAGGACCGGTGGGACGCACGGGCGATACCCCGGTCAAGTCGGGTAAACGACGGACAGGTGCCCTCGCGGGCGCCGCCTTGGCGATCGGATGCTCAGACGGAGGCCCGGACCGCGTCGGCGAGGTCTTGCGCGACCTGTTGCGCCTGTTCTGCGGTCATGGCCTCGACCATGACCCGCACGAGTGGTTCGGTTCCGGACGGGCGTAGGACAATCCTTCCGGAGTCGCCGAGTTCCCTGGTGTGGTGTTCGACGAGCTTCATCACCTGGGCGCTGTTGACGACGGTCTTGTCGGTGACGGGAACATTGAGCAGCACCTGAGGCGCGTGGCGCATGGCACCGGCCAACCGGTCCAAGCTTTGCCCGGAGGAGACGATTCGCGCCATCAGGAGGAGTGCGGTAAGGAGCCCGTCGCCGGTCGTGGCGTGGGCGGGCAGGACGATGTGTCCGCTCTGTTCACCCCCGAGCGAATAGTCGCCTTTCGACAATTCTTCGAGGACGTAGCGGTCCCCGACCGCAGTGGTGGTGAGGTGTATCCCGGCTTCCTTCATCGCCTGGTGCAGCCCAAGGTTGCTCATGACCGTGGCGACAAGTGTGTCGTGGCGAAGCTGTCCGGTCTCTTTCATGGCGATGGCCAGGATCGCCATGATCTGATCGCCGTCGACGACGCTACCGTCGGCTGCCACGGCGAGGCAACGGTCGGCGTCACCGTCGTGGGCGATACCGAGGTCCGCTCCCAGTGCACGTACGGTTTCGGCCACCACGTCGAGATGCGTGGACCCGCATTCGTCGTTGATGTTCACACCGTCGGGGTCGGCGTTGATGGCGGTGACGGTGGCCCCTGCGTCGCGATACACGTCCGGGGCGACGGTGGAGGCGGCTCCATTGGCGCAGTCGACAACAACGTGAAGGCCTTCGAGCCGGCCCGGTGCGGCTGTCAACAGGTGACGGGCATAGCGTGCGGCTCCGTCGTCGAAACGGGTGACACGTCCGATGTCGGCGCCGGTGGGGCCCGCCGCTCCGGCGTCGAGTTCAGCCTCGATCTTGTCCTCGACCTCGTCGGAGAGTTTCCGCCCGCCTTTGGCGAAGAGTTTGACACCGTTGTCGGGCATGGGGTTGTGGCTGGCCGACAGGATGATGCCGAAGTCGGCATCGGTGTCGGCGATCAGGTAGGCGACGGCGGGTGTCGGGAGGACACCGACGAGTTGAACGTCGGCGCCGGCGCTGGTGAGCCCCGCGGTGACGGCGGCCTCCAACATTTCACCGGAGGCACGCGGGTCGCGTCCGACGACGACTCGGGGTCGCCGGGCACCTTTGGCACTCAGGACCGTGACGGCTGCTCGAGCTATGCGCATGGCCAGGTCGGGTGTGAGGTCGGCGTTGGCCAGTCCTCGCACTCCATCGGTCCCGAAGAGGCGTCCCACGAGTATCTCCTAGAGGTTGGATACAAAAACAGGGCCAGGGTTTGACGGCTCCTGGCCCTGTTCGGTTGCTCACGCACCGGACAATCCACTCAGGATGAATTGACCGGGTTTCACTAACGCTTGGAGTATTGCGGTGCCTTACGGGCCTTCTTGAGGCCGTACTTCTTGCTTTCCGTCTCACGCGGGTCACGGGTCAGGAACCCGGCACGCTTGAGCACCGGACGCTGTTCGGGCTCGAGCTCGATCAGCGCGCGCGCGACCGCGAGACGCAGTGCGCCGGCTTGGCCACTGACGCCGCCACCGTGCAGGTTGGCGATCACGTCGTAGGTCTCGGTGCGCTCGGCGGTCACCAGAGGCTCGGCGACGATCTGCTGGTGCACCTTGCTCGGGAAGTAGACGTCGATGGCGCGGCCGTTCAACAGGAACTTGCCGGTGCCGGGCACCAGCCGGGCACGCACGACGGCCTGCTTGCGACGCCCGACAGTCTGCACCGGACGGTCTGCGGGAATAACCGGGGCGACCGGAGGCGCCGCGGGAGCGGCAACGGGAGTCGCGGCTTCGGTGTTGATTTCACTCATGTGTTTTCCTTCCGCCCGCGCCTATTGGGCGATCTGCGTGATCTCGAATGGCTTCGGCTGCTGGGCGGCGTGTGGGTGTTCCGTACCCGCGTACACCTTCAGCTTGGTCAACATTTTGCGGCCGAGTTTGTTGTGCGGCAGCATGCCCTTGACGGCCAGTTCGACGGCACGCTCGGGCTTGGTGTCGAGCAGCTGCGCGTATGACGTCTTCTTCAATCCGCCGGGGTATCCGGAGTGGCGGTAAGCGATCTTCTTTTCCCGCTTGTTGCCGGTCAGTGCGACCTTGTCCGCGTTGATGATGATGACGAAGTCACCGGTGTCGACGTGCGGCGCGAAGATCGGCTTGTGCTTGCCGCGCAGCAGTTGAGCGGTCTGGCTTGCCAACCGGCCCAACACCACGTCGGTGGCGTCGATGACGTGCCACGAACGGGTGATGTCGCCCGGTTTGGGGCTGAAGGTACCCACGAGGAATCCTTGCTCTCGTTGTCGGTCTGGAAACGAACGTCCGTCTGATGGCGGACGCCGCCTGAATGACACATGTTCGGGTCATTCGATGGTCAGCGATGAAGTCGTCCGTGCGCATGGCGCACCGACTCATGCTCGCACAACGCCGGTTGAGTTTACCCTGTCATCCGCCCGCCGCCCACCGGCCCCGTACTCGTACGGGTGGAGGCTCGCGTCCGACGTCGGCGCAGGGCGATCGGATCGCATCGGGCCGGATCCTGCTGCACGACCGGACGACGTCCCGTCGACCAAACCACCCAATAAGACACAATGGACTTAAAATGGTGGTTTCCTCCGCCCGGCGGAGACATTGCGTGTCTCCGCCTCCACTCACCGCGCGGACGCCCCGGAGAGCAACTCGCCGATCACCTCATCGCGCTCACCGACGCAGCCAATTCTTCTGCGACGACGGACGCCGCGCGACGATGCGCGTCGGCCCCGGTGGCTCGGTAAACGCATCGTCGCCTGCGCTACAGGCGCGGATCGACCGGTTCGGATTCAAGCGCCAACACCGCGAAGACCGCCTCATGGACCTTCCACAGCGGCTGTCCGGCGGCAAGGCGGTCCAGAGCCTCGATACCGAGGGCGTATTCCCGCAAGGCCAGGTTTCGTTTTCGTCCCAGCGAGCGCTTGCGCAGCCTTTCCATGTTGTGTTCTTCGGTGTAGTCGGGTCCGTAGATGATGCGCAGGTACTCGGGGCCCCGCACCTTGAGCGCGGGTTGGACCAACCTGCCTCGGCTCTTCTTCCCGCTCGTGGCGTGGACGACGGACTCTTCCGCGACGGGTTTGACGACCATCCCCTCCCCGCCGGCGGTGGTCAGTCGGTTCCACCAGTCGACGGCCTCACCGCGTGATTGCTCGTCGCCGAGATCGACCAGTGTGGTGCCGGTGCGCCCGATCACTCCGGAGTCGTCGGCATCGGCGAACGCGGCCAGTTGTTCCATGTGCCACCGATGACCGCGGCGAGCGAGGTTTTCGCCGTGTGCGGCCAACACCTGGAACGGCCTTACCTGGACACCGTCCAGGCCGTTCGTGGGCCAGCAGTAGGCGGTGTAGACGTCTTGAAACGCCTGTGCGTTCCGCAGGCTCGATCGGTGGCGGTGCAAGGCCTCGTCGACGTCCAGGCCGCGGTTCTGCGCCTGTTCCAGGGATTGGACGACCGCCGGTAGCGCGGTCGTCGCCGCGGCTCCGACGGACGCGTACCGGCTCCGGATGAGGCCGTCGGCCTTCGCCGACCAGGGAAGCAGTTCGGTGTCCAGGACGAGCCAGTCGGTGCCCAGGCGCGTCCACATGTCGGCTTTCTCGGCCGCGGTGCGCAACCGGGTCAGTAGTTGCGCGGTCAACGACTCATCGGAAAAGAACGAACGTCCGGTCCGGGTGTAGATCACGCCGGGCCCGGCGAGGCCGAACTTCTCTTGGCCCGCCACGTCGGTGCGGGTGAGTACGACGACGGCCCGAGATCCCATGTGTTTCTCCTGGCACATGACCTGTTCCAGCCCCTGTGAGGCGAAATGGTCGAAGGCCTGTTGCGGGTGCTCCAGAAGAGTTCCGTCGTTGGGCGTATCGGCCGGGGCCATGGTCGGAGGCAGGTACACCAGGTGGCGTGGGTCGATGGCGAAGCGACCGGCCACCTCGAGTGCGGCGGCAGCGTTCTCGTCTTTGACTTTGACCCGCCCCATCAGGGATGTGTCGATGTAACGGGTTCCTCCGACGTCGGTGTATTTGAGGGTCGTGTCCTGACGGGGTTTGGCCGCGCTTGGCAACGGCCGCACCGGTTCATACCAGGTTTTTTCGGCCGGTACGGAGACGATCTCGCGTTCGGGGTAGCGCAATGCGGTGAGTTCACCGCCGAAGACGCACCCGGTGTCGAGGCAGATCGTGTTGTTGACCCATTCCGGTGACGGCACGACCGTGTGTCCGTAGACGACCATTGCCTCACCTCTGTACTCGTCCGCCCACGGGTAGCGCACGGGTAGGCCCATTTCATCGGTTTCGCCCGTGGTGTCGCCGTACAAGGCAAAGGACCTCACCTTGCCCGATGCTCGACCGTGGTAGTCCTCGCGAAGGCCTGCGTGCGCGACGACGAGACGACCACCGTCCAGCCGGTAATGGCTGATCAGGCCGTCCATGAATCGTCGTGCCGCGTCGGTGAACTCGGGGGGTTCATCGGCGAACTGTTTCAGGGACTCCGCCAGGCCGTGCGCGACCCTGACCTTTCGTCCTTCGAGTGCCCGAACGAGCTTCACCTCGTGGTTGCCGGCCACGCACAGCGCGGTACCGGCGTCGACCATGCCCATGACCAGCCTGATGACGCCGGGTGAGTCGGGGCCCCGGTCGACGAGGTCCCCGACGAACACGGCGGTTCGGCCTTCGGGGTGGCTCGCACCGACGGCGCGACCGTTGTCGTCGCGAGTAAGGCCGTATCCGAGGTCGACGAGGAGGTTTTCCAGTTCGGCACGGCACCCGTGGATGTCACCGATGATGTCGAACGGCCCGGTCACGTCGGTCTTATCGGTCCAGGCCCTGTCGTAGTGAATGCGTACGTCGTCGATCTCGCCTCCGGTGAGGACGTGGACGCGACGGAAGCCCTCTTTACGTATGGACCGCAGGGAACGCCGTAGATCTCGTTGCTGCCGGGCCAGAACGTGCGCCCCGAAGTCGCGGTCGATACGAGTCCTGTTGCGGCGCGCGGCTTCGTCGACGTCCACGTCGAGCACGATCGCGTCGACGAGAACGTGGTGTTCTTTGGCGAGCCGGATGAGAGACTTTCGGGATTCGGGCTGGACATTGGTGGCGTCGACGACGGTCAGGTGCCCTCTGCGGAGACGGACGCCGACAATGTGGTGCAGCAGGTCGAAAGCGTCGGAGGTGGCCGTCTGATCGTTTTCGTCGTCGCTGACGATCCCGCGGCAGGCGTCGGAGGAGACGACCTGGCTGGGCGAGAAGTGCCGACCGGCAAAGGTTGATTTGCCGGCGCCCGACACGCCGACGAGGAGCACCAGGGACAGTTGAGGTACGTGGATGTCAGTCACGGGTGAAGACTCCGATCTGAGTGGGGTGGCCGGCGGTGGGGTCCTCGTCCCCGATTCCGGCGATGTCGACGCGGTAGCCGAACTCGGCGGCGACGGATCGCGCCCACTGTTCGAAACGTGCCCGGTCCCATTCGAACCGGTGGTCGGGATGTCTCAGGGCTCCTTCGGGCATGTTGTAGACGCGGTTGTATTCGACGTTGGGAGTGGTCACGACCAGGACACCGGGCCGCGCGGATCCGAAGACGACCTGTTCGACGGCGGGAATCCGGGACGGGTCGATGTGCTCGATGACCTCCATGAGGATGGCCGCGTCGTACCCGGCGAGCCTGTTGTCCTCATATGTCAACGCGGATTGGAACAGTGTGATGCGGTCTGCTTGGCGCTGTGACATGCGATCGAACCTCAGGCGGCGTTCGGCCATACGCAGAGCGTGCATGGAGACGTCGGTCCCGGCGATGCGGGTGAAGGCCGCCTCGTCCATCAGCGCCGACAAAAGCCGTCCCGAACCACATCCCAGGTCGAGGACTTCGCGTGCCCCCACGGATTTCAGCGCTTCGATCACTGCCTCGATACGACGAACCGCCAGCGGCGGCGGCGAAGCGGCGGCCTCTTCCTCGACCTCTTCGGGAAATTCCTCTTCGGACAGCTCGGCGAGCCGGGCCATCGCGATACGGCGTAGTCCTCCGCGGTTTCCCAGGTAACGACTGGTGATCAGTTCCCGGGACGGGTGACCGGCCAGCCAGTCGCCACCGTTTCGTATGAGTTTGTCCACCTCGGCGATGTCGATCCAGTAGTGCTTGGCGTCGTCGAGGACGGGCAGAAGGACGTACAGGTGGTTGAGGGCGTCCGCCAGGCGGACCGTGCCCGTCAGCCGCAGGCTCAGGTACCGCGACGCCCCCCAGGACGGTATACCGACGTTCAGAGGGATCGGTGTTGCCGTCACGTTCCAACCCAACGGTTCGAACAGTTGCCGGGCGACGTCGGCTCCTCCACGGCACGGTACGACGGGCAGTTCGA
>DXGR01000036.1 GCA_019113825.1 Candidatus Stackebrandtia excrementipullorum
TGTGTTCACCGATACTCACAACGTTGCCGACATCGTCATAGACATACCGGGTATCGGAAACAAGACCGTCAACGGCCTCGTTATACACAGTCGACTTCACCAAACGACGCGTCACATCATCATAAAAATTGACCTGTTGCGTGTAGTGGTAGTTGTTCTGGAAGCGAACCGATTCGAGTTCACCCAACCCGGTGTAGGACGTGCCAGTCACATAAACGGTGCCTCCCGCACTCGTCAAACGATCCGGCAACCCGGTTTCGCTGTGGAACGAAACGCTCAAGGACTCTCCGGTGACAGCAGGACTGTCGGCATATTTGAAGGTGTTCAGTGTGCCGTCGAGAGCGTAACCTGTGCTGGAGACGTATGTACCGGCCAGCGCGCCTTCACTTTCGGGGATGACGTGTTGGACTCCGCCGGGTTGGTACAGGTCGTTGTAGGTGCGGATGTCGAAGCGGTATTCGTTACCGTCGACGAAGCGGGACCATCCGGCGAACTGGCCGAGAGCGTCTCGGTCCAAGAGCCGGTCGAACCGCCATTCGGACAGTTTTGTACCGGTGAGGTCGTCTTCGTAGAGCCCGATGTTGCGGCCGAGCTGGTCGTACTCGTAGGCCAGTGTTGAGCCTCGGGCGTCGGTAGTGGAGACGACGTCACCGTAGTCGTTGTACACGGTCGTAGATTCGCCCTTGTCCGGGTCGTTGGTTGAGATTTGACGGCCCAACAGGTCGTACACGTACTCCCAGGCGTTTCCTTCGGGGTCGGTGACGTTCTCCAACTGGCCTGCGGCCGTGTATTCGTAGAACGTGGACTGGTAAGCGCCGGTGGCGTCGGGTGTCAGATGTTGCCGCAGTTCGACCAGGTTCCCCAATGCATTCGTCACACTGGTCGTGGGCGTGCCACCGTTGGGCGGGATGACGGTGGTGTAGTCGCCGCCGTGGACGGTGCTGGTCCGCCACAGCTCCTCGTGTAGGTCGTACTGTATGGATGCGACGACCCGGTCGGCACGGTCGTAGACGGTTTCGGTGTGGTTGGGAACCGAACCGGCTTCCGGCACGAAGAGACCGGTATCGGGTTCTCCGGTGGCTCGGTACGGGCCCCTGTTTCCGGCCTCGCGTCCATTGTCGTCGTACAGCGTGTCGACGAGGATGCGGCCACCGCCGTCACCGGGCGAAACGGCCTGGGTTTGGCGGGCGCGCAGCAATCCGTCGAGAATCACCGTCGACACCGTATAGTTCCGCGCGGCGTTGAGGACCCTGGTCGTGACCGCATTTTCGCCGGTGCGGGACACTTGGTACTCAAACGCGTAGCTGGGCATGTCCGGGTCTGGGTTCCACAGGTTCGGCAGCCAAACCTTGGCCAGCCGCCCCAACGGGTCGTAGGTCATCGTAGTGGTTTTGCCGTTGAAGTCGGTCTCTGATACGGCGTTGCCGCGCAGGTCGAGGTCCGTGGACGTGGTCCAGCCCATCGGGTTGGTCGTGGTCGTGGAGGTAACGACACCGGTCGACGGTATGAACACCGTCGTGGTTGCGTTGTCTCGCACGTCCCAAGCGGCGACGATCCGGCCCGCGTCATCGTGTTCGGTGCGGGACTGCGTGATGTATCCGGGCGTGCCGTCGGTGAAGTCGTTGATGGTTTCGGTGAGCGTCACCGCCCCCTTTGTAGGGGCCGAACCGTATGAGCGGCCGTCATAGTGGTGCCGGGTATCGGACAGAACGTCGGCATCGGTTTCGGGGGTCTGGCCACAGGCCAACGCGTAACCGTAGGTGCGTTGGACCTTGTCCAGGATCCCCGCGGCGGGGTTGCGAGCGTACTCGGTGTAATAACACCGTTCGTCGCCGACGACGTCGACATCTCCGTGGTCGGCAACCTGAGCGACGGCACCATAATCGTCGAACGTATTCTCTGTCATGGTGGTGCGCCAACCACGTTCGGCGTCCAACGCGGTCTGTTGATACCTCGTCGCCTCTCCTCGCACATAGCGTGCGTGAGTCGTGTCCACCTCGCTTGTCCTGGTGGCCGTGGCCGACGACTTCCACGGTTCGAACACCTGCCGAGACACGGGATTACTGGTCGTACCGTTGTAGACGGTGGATTCGCGAACCATGCCCGCATACAGGTTGTCGTCGGTGACGGGATCACCGACCGAGGCGGAGATACTCACCGAACGAGTGCCGCCGTCGGGGTCCTTGTCGCCGTGCATGCCGCGGAAGTAGTTAATCTCCGTCAACGTCTGTGAATCGTTTTTACCCACCCGAGTGAGCACAGTCGGGTAACCGCGCCAATCGGACCAGGTGCGGTATTTCTTCTCGACGAGTTCGTCGGGTTGCGCGTATCGCCACGCGGGGTCGCCGACGTATTCGTACTCGGTGACACGAGTGTCCCGCTCCGTCAGCAGGTCGTACTCCATGACCGCGGTCAGCACGTACTTGTGGTACCAGTGGGTTTCGAGCTCCTCGGGGTCAAATTGCTGCGGCACCTTCACCGGATAGCAGAGCCTCGTGTTGCTGCCGGCCGATGACGGTAGATCCCCGTCGGCGCAGTCACGTGACGAGTACTCCAGCGAGATCCGGCCACCCGATTCCGTCCAGATATCTGCGATGCGCATCCAGTTCATCGTCGGGACGCCATCGAACACCTCGACCCGGTTGTGCATCTGCACCCAGTCGAAGCTCACCTCCGGCATGGCCTCGTCCCCACCCACGTGACCGGTACGGACGATCGAATCCAGCCACAGTCCTGCGCGGGTGCCGTCGCCGGGATTTGGGAAGCTGTGCGTCAAAGACCAGGAGTCGATGTCCTGGTGTTCTTCTTCTGCGGCGTCCCACACTTGCGTGGTGACTGTGGATAGACGTTTTGAGGACCAGAACGATGGTGAGGTTTGCCCGGCGGTGCAGCTTGAGCCGGTGCATTCGGTGTCCCACGGGGTGTCGGGCCAGTTGGATTCATCGTGCTCGTCACAGTCAGTCAGGCACCGGTCGGACGAGGTAAACAGAACACGTGCCGGAGCATGCCCGTCGAATTCGGTGTCATCGCGGTTGTCGGTCCCGTAGTCGATCCGGGTCAGTTCGCCGCCGCGTGTATAAGTGACCGCGTCGTCCGCATCGCCGGCCTTCCCGTATTTATTCGTCTCGGGCGCGTACCAGTACGACATGGTGTTTCCATGTGAATCCTCTACATAGTCGAGGTTCCATTTCCATGCCTGATCACAGAACGACGATGCGAACGTGGACGCGTGGCAGGGTTCACCGGGATGGTTGCCTGCAACCGGGACCGTCCACGCCGATTTCGTCTCCGGGTCACCCGTCGACCAACCGGGAAGCCGGTTGAGTCCGAAGTAGTACCTAACCCCGTCGGGGGTGGTGACCCGCCAGTATTCGTTGCTGTTGTCGGCGTTGACGGTGTCGTTGAGCTTCTCGAACTTTGTACCGTCATCGTTTTTCAAACGCCACTCACCGGTGTCGTCGTCACGGATTACCTCGCCGCCACGACCTGCCATGGTGAGCATGACGCTGCCGTCAACGACCCAGCACTTGTCGCCGGTCTTATCCACGTTGTTCGCGTCATCGTCCATATCCGCAGCACAGGAACCGTAACGCCGTTCGATTGAACCAATCGTCAGTCCCCAGCCTTCACCGACCCAGCCCGGCTGGTTGTTAGTCGCCTCTGTCCTGCCGTCAACCGACGCGGACGAGTAGTCCAGAGCAACCTCGGGCACCGGGCCGGCACCCACCGGGTTCGGGACCGTCAACGGATACGACCAGTTGAAACCACCGGAGTTTCCTCCGTGGCTCCACGTCGCCGACGGCGACAACGCGGTGGCTGAAAAATCACCCGTCGGGCCGGAAACCTCTGCCGCCAACATCAAGCCTGTTCTCCGGCCGGCCTCGACCGAGACGTTGGCCCGGACCGTCTCGTCGGCTCGATGATTCAACGACTCTAGGAGCTCATAGCCCGTCGACGTCTGTTTCCAAAGGCCCAATCTGGTGGCCCAGTCCGCACCGTGCGCGTGAGCGAAATCCGAATAATCGAGCTCCACCGATATGACACCCGAACTGTCCACGGAATCGATATCGATCAGAACGCCCGATACGCCCGCTGCCTCGGAAGCCGCCTGATCGTGAACGTTCACCTGCATCGACGACGGGGAGGGCTCACCCGGCGCCGGTCCCACGGCCACCGGTATACCGTCGACCACGGCCAACGTCGAACCGACCGTGACATCAACGGTCGCCGCGCTCGGCCACACCGGCGTTGGCAGGTCCCGAGTCGCCTCTTCCGCGTCGATTTGGTCCTGATCAACAGGAGGCCGACCGGCGTCCACCTCCTCTCCGGCAACGAACGGCACGTCTTCGGGAGCATCGGGGTCGGCATTCGACACCATATCGGCTACCGGAAGCCACAGGAGCATTCCTGTAATCAATGTCAAGGGAAGGAACCGCGCCAAAGGGCGGCTGACGGGGCGATCGGTGCGAATCATGAGGGCAATCTCCAGTCTGGTCGGGCGGTCCAGGGGCAGGAATCGGAAACGGTGATGCGGGACAGTTCGGTGACCTGGTGATCGGTCAAAACACCCTGGTAGACAGCGACATCGTCGACGGCTCCGACCGCGAACGACCACTGTTCGTCATTGGTGGAACCGGCCGCTCCCAGCAGAAGACGTCCATCCACATGCCATGGTTCCACCGGTCCGGCGACTGTGGAGACCAGCATGCCGTTTACATACAGCCGCAATTCATCGGATGCGGCATCGTAAACAGACACAAGGTGATACCACTCACCGAGTTCGGGAGCCGTGGTGTCCTCGGCTATGTACCAATCAGGCGACTCCACATCAGCGTCCGGAATGGTCATGCGCCACCGGTCCGTTGAAGGCTTATATTTCAAATAGGACGAAGGACGGACCACCGCCTCCGACGACACGACAGTGAAGTCGGTGGCGTTCGAATCGAACCTCGCCCACGCGGAGATGCTGAAAGAATCGTCGGTACGAAACACCGCGCCGGCGCTGGCCGCGAAACCGTCGACGCCATCGAACGAAAGGCCCCAACTGCCGGCGGCACGACCCGGCGCGAAATCAGATCCACCGTACAGGCCGAGATCGTGATTCCATTCCGATTGGTCCTCGGCAACGCGACAGCAGTCCTCATCGAAGCTCCACTCGCCCACCAACTCCGCAGACATCAGGCTTTGGAAATCGTTGGTTCCGACATAAATGTCGTCGGGTACCACGACTCGGTCGAACACGCGAACTTCTGCGACTTGACCATCCCATCCGGTGCCGACGGAACCGTCATGCAGAGTCTGGCCGAGCCGGAACAATCCGGTAGTACTCCAACCATCCGGCATCACCGCGGTCCCCGCGTCATCGCCGTCTATGTAGAGGCGGGCCAGATTCTCGGTGCGATCGACGACCGCAACCAGGTGCGTCCATTGGTGACGCTTGGCGGGCCTGTCGGAATCCAGATGTACCCATGCTCCGCCATCCGTCGAATCCGCGGTTGGCGCCTTCAGGTACCAGGTGCCGCTGGTGCCTTGATATCCAAAATACAGCGGGCTCATGAAATCTCCATCGAAACCTCCGACGTGAAAGTCGGTTCCGGTCCCTTCAAGGCGAACCCATGCAGAAATACTGAAGGAAGACGTCGTGTCAACGGATGTAGCCGCAACCAAAGATCCCGAACCATCGAAGTCGGCGGTCTCCGCCTCGATAAGGCGTGCATCGGAAGCCCATGCCACGTCTCCGTCAATCGCCAGGGCAGGACCTCCGGCTACGGTGTTGGTCAATGGATCGGCGTGGTAGGGCCGCCGTTCCAGTTCCCATCCTGCCGTAGGCGCTGCGGCACGACCGACCACAAACGAGTACGCCCCGGTGGCGCTCGTGTTCCCGGCCTCGTCGACGGCTTGAACGTACAACGTGTTCTCACCATATCGAGGAACGGTCAGCTCGACCTCCTGCGATTCGCCGACCTGTGTGACCACGGTTTCGCTGGGAGGAGACGACCATCCATAGCGATACGAGGTCACGTCTTCGTCAAAGGCCTCAAAGACGAAGCTGCCCGGTTCGCCCGGGCCGCCTACGGCCGGGCAGTCCAGGTCGGTGCATTCGACGAAGTCCGGCGAAGCGATTGCAGGAGCATCGGGCCGCGAGATTTCGACATCGAAGCGGCACCAGGATGACCATCCGCTATAAACGTAGGGGTCCTGTCCCCGGACTCTCCATTCGTATTGTCCGTTCGGCAAGGTCGGCGGGGTGATGGTGGAACGCGCGTTATTGGGCACATTGGAGTCAGTGACACCGACCGCGTTGCCGTCGACGGGCCGGTATTCGAAGTGACCCGTCAGTGTCTGACCACTGTCGGGATCGGGAAGCTTCGCCGACAAAGTGGGCTGCGCGTCGGCAACCAGGACGGTTCCATCCGCACTACACGTGACGTCACCGACCCTCATCGACGTCGGCCGGCTCGGCGGAGTGTTGTAGGTGACGACCAGACGAGCAGTCGACTGCCGGAACTTCTTCCATCGGTCTTGGGCATCCTCATACCCGCCGTTATTGGAACGCGCGGACACCGCCAACGTCATGGTCGCGTACTTCTCGGCGGCCGATTGGACGTTGTTCTTCATCGCGGTCTGAGCCCAGACGGCCGTCGGCTCCGGCGACGTCGGGCAATCCTGTTTGTTGGAAGCGACGTATTCGCTACCGATGTACGCGCCGAGATGGGCGTTGCTCCACGAAACCCGACCCGTCGACTGTGGATATTTTGAACGGTACAACAGCACCGGCGTCGGATTATTGTGGCAAGACCACGAGTGGTAAAGATCGATGGTGAACTTAGCCGTCAGGACCGTCTTGCCTTTGAGCTCCTTCATCGGGAAGGTGAACATCGATCGGTAAAGCCACCCGTTGCCGGGATCACGCCCGACCCGGGCGGCAGCGGTTGACGGGTCGGCACCGCGGTTCTGGTTCTGGTTGTTCGCGTATGCCCACCGAGAATGTGGCTTAGCGTAATCAGGGTCAATATGGAGGGGGAAAACCGCCTCGTCACTGGTCAACAGTCCGGCGTCCGGTATCAACGTGACCTGACCATCGCCCACCTCCACCGCGACATCGGCGACTCGGGCCCCGTCTTTCGGGCCGTCCGAAGATTGGCCGTCGGTGTCAGTCGACCCGTACGTCGCACCACCGCTGGAATCCCACATCGTCGCAGGTGGAGCTACCGCAAGGTTCTCGTCATCGGCGATCACTCGTAGACCGCCCTCGGCGGTCGGGTATACCTCGGCGTCCCCACCGGTCTCGAACCTGATCTCCGATATCGCCGGATCAGCAGCGGCCAGAGACGATTTGACAATGAGCACGTGCGTAAAACCGGACGAAGTCACCCGCAGCTTCAGATCTACGTCCGGCAGAACCTCCGGGTAAACCACCGCATCACCGTCAAGCGACGCCGGGGAGAGCGCTGCCGGCCAGTCGAGAGTGAACACGCGGCCGTTGTCTGCGGTCCATTCGACCATTGGGCCCGTACCGTCCAACGAAAACGATATGTTCGCCAGCGTCGCGGCCGGCGCCGCACGACCTGTTCCATTGTCTTGCAGGCTTGTATCGATGTCGACCCATTCACCGTTCAGGTGTACACGCTGGGGTTCCACCGCCGACTCCAGCGTCATCGTCCCGTCAGGCTCGGCGAACACCTGGTCAAACGGTGTCCGCGACTCCATGACCTCGATTCGCTCACTACAAGCATCGGCGGCCGCCATGGCCTGATCCCGTGTCTGCGCGATTTCACAGTCGGTCGCGGGTTCGGCTTTGGCTTTTGTCGCGCCAAGGACCAACAGCATTGAGGACAACAACGACACAGAGGTGACGCCGACCAGGGCAAAGAGAGTCCGATGTTTTCGGGCGTGGCGCAGTGGGGCTGGTGAAGACGAAGCGGGCACGGTCATTCCAAACAGGCACGGCTCAGGGCGAGCGGGGTGGGCAAGGGGCACAACGAAAACCACGGCCAAAGGTCCCGTTGTCGCCGATCACCGTGCCGGGATGATCACGCGCATGGAAACGTACCGGACTGCCTTCACAGCGTCAACACGGCCCCGCTACGGTGACCATAAAGGTTCCATGAAGGTGCGCGGGAAGTATGCTTTACACCTGGTGAGGCCACAGTCGAGAGAACTCATAGTCCGGTGGTCCGAACATCAACAGCGCCCTGCTCAACGCCTCGACGTTGCGCTCTCAAGTCTTCCCGAATCCACTCAAAGGCAATTTTTATGATGATGTGACGCGTCGTTTGGTGAAGTCGACTGTGTATAACGAGGCCGTTGACGGTCTTGTTTCCGATACCCGGTATGTCTATGACGATGTCGGCAACGTTGTGAGTATCGGTGAACACA
>DXGR01000006.1 GCA_019113825.1 Candidatus Stackebrandtia excrementipullorum
GGTCCACAACGCCGTCACCGTCGGTGTCGGTCTGAATCTCGTCGATGTAGCCGTCGCCGTCGTTGTCGATCAGCTGCGAGTCCAAAACGCCGTCGCCGTCCGTGTCGGCGAAGATCTCACCGTCGGCGGTCACGACCGCGTCGGCGATGCCGTCGCCGTCGACGTCGATGTAGGTCTCGTCCCCGACAACGATCACGTCGTCGGCGACGCCGTCACCGTTGAGGTCGTACATGTCGTCGGAGGCGGTGTCGTCATAGCCGGTGTCGTCGTATCCGTCGCTCATCGTTCTGTCCTCTCCCCTGCGGGTTTGCCCTGGGCCGAGTGGCCGTTCTTCGTTATGTCTACGAATGTATGCGGCGTCGACGGCCCGTTGATCCCCCGTTCGTGCCACCTCGGCTGACGTCTTCTCCAGGGGTTTTACCGCAAAAAGGGTGGTTTAGGCGTGTTTCGTTAGCGATAACGCATGCGTTGCAACGAGTTACGTGTCGCGCCATGGCGACCGGCTGCCCGGTGATGAGGGCACCCGGCGCCCGAGAAAGGCGGTGATGCGACGCCGGTGATCTCGAAGCTCAGGAAACGGCGGGTGAGGTGGCCTCGGCGGAGCCGGCGGCCAGAGCGGCGGGGGGCTTGCGCTCGGCGACCCACGATGCCAGCTCCATCCGGTCGACCAGGATGACGCCCAGCTGTTCGGCCAGAGCGTCGTGGCGGGCGGCGGTCTTGAGGCGGTGGAGGTCGGCGTTGGTCACCAGCATGGCGGTATCGGCTTTCCACCGTGCGTGGGCGTCGGCCCCCAACGCCTGGATGTGACGAGCGCCACGGCGGCTCATCGTTCCGTCGTCGGGTTTGGCTCGCACCATCACTCGCCGCGAATCCGGGGCGGTGGCGACGAAGTTGCTGCCGAAGTCGGCCGCGCGACCGACGAACTTGACCTTGCGGAACCCGTCGCGTAGCAACAGGCGGGCGACCCAGGTCTCGAACTCCGGGATGGACATGGTGTCGGCTTCGGCGAGGTGGCGTTCCAGCTGTGCATCGTCGCGGTGTACGACGTGCCGGTAGCGGTAGTAGACGAGACAGGCGGTAACGACGAGACCGGCGATCACGGCCAGGACGACGACGGTCACGGTGTTGTTGACGACCCATTGGGCGGCAATGCGGACGCCGGTGTACAGGAGGATGATCCCGGCAATCGCGGCAACAACTCTGGCCAGGATGGACGGGGAAAACATCGCAGGCTCCTCATATGGAGGTACACGGCGTCTCTGCGTGCGCAGAGAGTGGCCCCAGTATGCATAATCGGAACGGGCTGTCACAATCGAGTGTCGGATTGTTGACCGCAGCTGGAGTTCTTGCGCCGCAATTGTTAGGCTGGCGAGCCGCCCATATGACAGGATGTGGCGGTGTCATATGAAGCGGGCGATCCCGACACGCAGGCGTCCACGGCAGACCGTACACCGTCCAACGGTGTAAACGTCGGAGGCATCGTCGATCAACCCACCTCGCCACGCGAGGGAGTGCTCACCCTGCTCGGGGCCCCTCTGGGAAACCCGCAGGACACTCCGCCCCGAGTCGGCCACGCCATTGCCGTTGCCGACGTCGTCGCCGCCGAGGACACACGAAAGCTTCATCGTCTGGCCACCGACCTTGGTATTACCGTGAGCGGCACCGTCACGTCCTACTTCGAGGGCAACGAACGCGAACGGACACCGTGGCTGTTGGAACGACTCACCGACGGCGCGTCGGTCGTGCTCATCACCGACGGCGGCATGCCGAGCGTTTCAGACCCGGGATTTCGGCTCGTCAAAGCCGCCATCGACGCCGGCGTCGAGGTGACGGCCGCGCCGGGGCCCTCGGCGGTCACCACCGCGTTGGCGTTGTCGGGTCTGCCGTGCGACCGGTTCTGTTTCGAAGGCTTCCTTCCCCGCAAACCCTCGGACCGGCGCAGACACCTCACCACACTCGGCACCGAACCCAGAACCATGGTTTTCTTCGACTCGCCGCGCCGAGTCGCCTCCAGCCTGACCGCCATGAAGGAGGCGTTCGGCGACGATCGACCCGTGGCCCTGTGCCGCGAGTTGACCAAGACCTATGAGGATGTCAGGCGAGGGACCCTGGCGGACGTGGCCGCCACTGTGCACGACGACCCCCCTCGCGGGGAGATAACGCTGGTCGTGGCGGGGTATCAACCCAGCGGAGACACGCCGCCGGCCGACCTGGCCGCCGCGGCCACGGAACTCATGTCCACCGGGGTGCAACGCAAGGAGGCCATGAGCCGTACGGCTCGCCGCTTCAACGTGTCGCGGCGAGCCGTCTTCGACGCCTTGGTCCACGTCCGCGACAACGGTTAGAGGTCGTCCCACCGGAACATGCGCCACGCAAGCACACCGATCACCAGTGTGAACGCCGCCAGCATCCCCATTTGGGGTAGGACGCTCCACGCGTCGTTGCCGCGCACCATCACCGATAGCAGCGCGTCGTTGATGTAACGCAACGGCGAGAACCACGAAACCGTCTGCAGCCACTGAGGTGACTGCTCCAACGGGAAGAACGAGCCCGACATGAACGCCATCGGCACCACGATCAGGTTGCCCAGGCCGCTGGCGCCTTCGGAAGTCTTCGCGATCGCGCCGACCACCATGCCCAGGCTGAGGAATGCCAGTGTTCCCAGGAGAAGCACCGGTATCGCCATCCACCAGTTCCCGGTGAGTTGAAGCCCGAAGAACGGTAGCGACGCGACGGCGACGAACACGACGAGTTGGACCATCGCCGTGAGGAGGCTGACCCCGATGCGGGCCCCGATGACCGAGGGGATCGACACCGGCGACAAACGCAGGCGGCGCAGCAGTTTGTTGCGGCGCCAGTCGACGAGCGTGCCCGCCGCCCCGAAAACCCCCGAGATCGATATGGCCCAGCCGAGTAGACCGGGCGTGAGGTACTGGATCGTGGTGAGGGACTCGTCCTCGACCGCCTCGTTCGACACGTCGACCAGCGGTATGTCCGGCGCTGCGGCTTGAAGTTTGTGCAGGTTGGCAGCACTCACGATGCCGTCCAAGGTGTTCAGGACGAGCATGGAGCCGGTGGTGTCGGCGGCGGAGAAGTAGACGGTCACGGTGTCGCCCCGCTGGCTGACCGCCGCGTCAACGTTTCCCTGCCTCACCTCCTCGATGGCGGCGTCGAGGTCGTCGGTGTGCTTCAGATCGAAAAGTGTTTCAAACCGATCGGGGTCGTCTTGAGCGAAAGTGTCCAGCACGGTGACTTCACCGATCTGAACGACTTTTGCGGGATTGTCGCCCTGATCTTGGAACAGGGCGCCGAAGATGACGAGAAACATCAACGGGAACACCAGGACGAAGAAAAGAGTCACCTTGTCCCGGACGAAACCGAGAAACATGGCTTTGGCGAGACTGACGAAACCGGTCATCAGGATCGATACTCCCGTCCGGTCAAATCCAGGAACACGTCCTCCAACGTGGCGCCACGGACCTGTAGCCCATCGAGCGCCGCGTGGCGAGCCAGTGCCGTCAGGATCCCGGCGGGCTCGCGGGTGGTGAAGGTGAGGTCTATACCGTCGTCGTCGACGTGGACGGTTCCACCCGAGATCTCGCCGACCTGATCGTCGGTCAGGAAACCACTGGATACGGAAATGCGCGTCGGCGCATTGAGGTTCTTGACCAATGCGGTCGGCGTGTCCACGGTGAGAATACGGCCGCGATCCATGACGGCGACACGGTCACACAGGAATTCGGCCTCGTCCATGTAGTGGGTTGTCAGCACCACGGTGCGTCCATCCGCGTTCACTTGACGAAGAAGATCCCACAGGTTCCGTCTGGCCTGTGGATCCAGGGCCGCGGTCGGTTCGTCGAGGAAAACGAGCTCCGGGTCGTGCACCAGTGCGCACGCGATCGACAGTCGTTGCGCCTGCCCGCCGGACAACTTCTCGATCCGGGTGTTCGCCTTGTCGGTCAACCCCACCACGTCGAGCATGTGTCGGGCGCGGGACCCGGACACTCCATACAGGTCGGCAAAAGTGCGCAGTTGTTCGCCCGCGGTCAGCCGCTCGAAAAATGCCGAAGCCTGTAGTTGGACGCCGATGCGCATGGCCAGAGCGGCATTGCGAGGCCGCGGCGATCGTCCCAACAGCTCGACGTGTCCTGTATCGGGTTCACGGAGGCCTTCGATCAGCTCCAATGCGGTCGTTTTGCCCGCGCCGTTGGGACCCAGTATTCCGAAGAACTCTCCGGATTTAACCTTAAAGGACAGATCGTCGACGGCGGTGACCTCACCGTATTTTTTGGTGAGACCGGTGACGGTAATGGCGGCTTCCATGCGGCGAGCCTAGAACCGGAAAGCCGACCGAACATCGGCCTCGGGAGCGTGTTGCCGCTCCTTCTTCAGGACGAGAACACCTGTCAGACTGGTGGTCTTGTCACAGTCGGGTGGATCATCCGGCGAACAACGGTGTGAACCCGTCAGGAGGAAGCAAGTTGACCGGCTATGTCGCCGCCGTGGACCAGGGAACCACCTCGTCCCGTTGTCTCGTCTTCAATACCGAAACCGGTGCTCTTGTAGCCGGTGCGCAACAGGAGTTCACACAGTACTTCCCGAAGCCGGGATGGGTGGAACACGATGCGAACGAGATATTCGACAGTGTGATCGCCGTGGTGGCCCAGGCGTTGAACGAAGCCTCTTTGACCGTCGCGGACGTCGCGGCCCTGGGCATCACGAACCAGCGCGAAACCACCGTGCTGTGGGACAGGGAGACGGGTGAACCCGTCCACCGGGCCATCGTGTGGCAGGACACTCGCACCGATCCACTGATTTCCGAGCTGGCCGCCGACGGCGGCCAGGATCGGTTCCGGGACCGCTGCGGGCTCCCCTTGGCGACCTACTTCGCGGGGCCGAAGGCCCGGTGGATCCTTGACAACGTCCCGGGGCTTCGGCAACGCGCAGAGGCGGGACGGATCTGTTTCGGCACCATCGACTCCTGGCTCATCTTCCGATTGACCGGTGAACATCTCACGGACGTGACCAACGCATCCCGGACGATGTTGATGAATCTCAATACATTGGACTGGGACGAGGAGTTGTGTGATGCGATCGGTGTCCCCACGGCCATGTTGCCCCAGATCCGTCCCTCGTCGGCCGTCTACGGAACCGCTCGCGGCCGGTTCGAGGGCCTGACGGTGGCCGGTGCGCTGGGGGATCAGCAGGCTGCTCTTTTCGGACAGGGCTGTTACGACGTCGGCGACACGAAGAACACCTACGGCACCGGGAGCTTTCTCCTGATGAACACCGGGACCGACCGTGTCGACTCCACCGCCGGGTTGCTGACCACGGTGGGCTATCAGTTGGACGGTCGGCCACCGGTGTACGCGTTGGAGGGCTCGATCGCGATAACCGGTGCGCTCGTTCAATGGTTGCGCGACAACCTCGGCATTATCTCCAACGCCGGCGAGGTAGAGGAACTCGCCGAAACCGTCGAAGACAACGGCGACTGTTATTTCGTTCCCGCCTTTTCCGGCTTGTACGCGCCACATTGGCGCTCCGATGCCCGCGGCGTCATCGCCGGGCTCACGCGGTATGTCACGAAGGGGCACCTGGCCAGGGCCGTCCTGGAGGCGACAGCGTGGCAAACCCGTGAGGTCGCCGAGGCGATGCGGTCCGATTCGGGTGTGGAGGCCAACGATTTGCGAGTGGACGGTGGCATGACCGCGAACAATCTTTTGATGCAGATCCAGGCCGACGTCTTGGGAATCCCGGTCATTCGGCCGCGGATCGCCGAGACCACCGCGTTGGGGGCGGCCTATGCGGCGGGGCTTGCCGTGGGAGTCTTCGACGATGTCGACCAACTGCGTGAACTGTGGTCCGAGGACCGCCGCTGGTTGCCGCAGGTGAACCGCGACGACGACTACAAGCAGTGGCGCAAGGCGGTCGAAAAGTCCAAGGGCTGGCTTGACTGATCTCTAGCCGCCGGTGCAGATGTCACCGCGTGATATGACGATGTGGACCATCGAACCGAGTTCGGCGGATTCACCCGGTTCAGGCTGCTGGGACACGACCGCACAATGGTTTTCCCCCTCGCCTTCGTAACCGACCTCCGGTTCGAAGCCTGCACCGTTGAGCATCTGCCGGGCTTCGGATTCGGGTAGGTCCCGCACGTCGGGAACGGGCTCGGTCGTGGGGGAACTGCTGGGACTCGACGGTGAAGCAGAATGCGTCGTCGTCGTGGTCGGCGCCTCCGGGGATGTGGAGGGCTCCGGCGACGACGGTTGTATGTCGACGTGCCCAACGCCGGCTTCCGTGCGGTCCTGGTTGACGATGTCGGCGCCGTCGTCGGAGTGAGCGCTCGACGAGGTATGGCCGTTGACGTCGACCAGTTGTCTGCCCTCCCACGGCCGCATGGTCGCGGCGGTGGCGAAAAGGACGGCCATCAAAACCGCCACACCGAGTATCAGCACGCCGCGGTGTGCCCGCCGAGGCGGCCCATCGTTGGGAGACGAGGCCGTTTCAGGGCGCGGAACAGTGGTCGATTCGCCGGGGAAACGGGCTTGTCTGACCTCGGGAGGTGCGGATGGTGCAATCGCCTGGTGGCGTGTGGAGCTGCCCGCACTGCGACAGGCATCGGCGAAGTCGTCGGCGGTTGGCCACCGGTCATCGAGTTCCTTGGCCAGTGCGCGGACGACGAGGTCGGGCACCGGCGCCGGAATTTCGTCGGGGAGCCGGGGAGGCACTTCCTTCAAATGCGCCGACAGCACACCCAACGGAGTGTCCGCTTTGAACGGTGGGCTTCCGGTCAGGCACTGATATGCGACGACTCCGAGCGAGTAGATGTCGGAGGCGGGAGTCAATCGTTCTCCCGAAGCCTGTTCGGGTGACATGTAGGTGACGGTGCCCAGCACGACGCCCGCCGTGGTCATCGTCATGTCGCCACTGGTGCGGGCGATACCGAAGTCCACGAGGGTCACTCGGCCGTTGTCGCCGACCAGGATGTTGCCCGGTTTCACGTCGCGGTGAATGATGCCGGCGCGGTGAGCGACGTCGAGCCCGTCGGCGACCTGGGCGACGATGTCGAGAGTTTCGGTGGTGTCCAAACGTCCGTTGTAAGCCAGGTGTCGTGACAGCGGGCGTGCGTCGACATATGGCATGACCAGGAAGGCGAGAACACCGCGAGGCGTATTGACCTCGCCGTAGTCGTAGACGTCGACGATGTTGGGACTTTCCAACGCTGCGATGGCGCAGGCCTCGCGACGGAATCTCTCCCGAAAATTGTCCTCTTCGGCGAGTTTGGCGTGAAGCACCTTGACGGCGACGGTCCGGTTCAATACAACGTCTTCACCGCGCCAGACGTCTCCCATTCCGCCGCCGCCGATTCTGTCGTCCAGCCGGTAGCGCTCGGCCAGCACGTCTCCCACGCGCAGCACCGCGTCAACTCCCATCGTTGCCCGTAAACGTCGCCCTTCGACGTGGAGCAGCCATGTCAGGTGGCCTTGCATCGTTTGTGCCGCGTTTGTCGCCACGCGACATCACACAGGTAACAACGACGCGGAGCGGGTTTCGGTGCGCATGCGTTGTTCACGAGAAAGGAGAGCCGTGATCGTTTCGTGTGGCCCGGAGGATCGACGAGTGCTGTGTGTGGACAGCCGAAAAGGTGTGTGTTTTTGAGGCCGGCACCCGGGCGGATGCCGCGGGGAAGGCGCCCGGGTGCCGGCTCGACGGATCTCAAGCGACAGCATCGCCGGCGACGGCGGCGAGTTCGTCGGTAGACCCGAAGGTCCGAAAACTAAGACCGTGGGGAGGACACGGTGGTGACTTTTCCGGACCGGGAGGATGACGCGTGAGGTGTGAGTGCGGCGCGTTTCGCGCGAGCGGCACGGCGCTCGGCCTGGTATCGTTCGGCTGCTGCGACGGCGTCGCCTATCTGGCCGTCCCAGCACGCCCACGAGTGACAAGGCCAGGTCTGACCGCACACGGCGCAGAGCTGGGACTGGCCGTTGGGCGTGTGTCGCTTCCACCAGCGAACCTGTACGGGCCAGAGGCTTGGGCACAAGACGCCGGTCGGCGGCTTGCTTGGAGGCGGTTTGTCCAATGTGTATGGACTTCTCAACTTGTTCCCCACCCTTTCGTGTAGTGAGCGTTCCTGTTGCTCACGCTGACTGGGTCCCACCTGGAGGCGACCCGCTGGTGTCTATTGTGGCGGCGCTTGCCGTCGCACGGACACCTTGAGTAATCTCTGTCGTATAGACTTGCACATGCAGTTTGCTGCTGCAAGGCCTTCCACTTGAACGGGTGAAGTTTTTGTTGTTGGCGTGAAGTCGCACACCGGGTGTGTGCTAGGAGGGACTCGATATGGGACAGTATGCTGCGAAACCGAAAGTCGGCGCACCGGACAACGCCGAGTCAGGGAGCAGCACGTTGGGTTCGAATCACGGCAGCCCTACCGTTCGTCGGCGGCGACTCGGTACCCAGCTGCGCCACTACCGCAAAGTGCGCGGCATCACGGTGGACGAAGTCGCCAACGAATTCGACGTTACGGCGTCGACGATCTATCGCATGGAGCTGGGTCGGGTCAAGGTAAGGGCCCGCGACATCGCCCTGTTCGCCCGTTTGTACGGTTTCGACGATGATCCACAGTTGATGAAAGAGCTGTCCTCTCTGGCTCGAGACGGCAGTAAACGCGGTTGGTGGGCGAAGTACGCCGACACGATTGCGCCTCCCTACGCCACCTACATCGGCTTGGAGGAGGACGCGATCAGGCTGAGTGTCTATGATGGCCTGATCATCAACGGGTTGCTCCAGACCAATGATTACGCCCGCGCCTCTTTCGACTTCGTCGATGTGGACTCCAAGCAGCACATGGAGCGACGTATTCAGTTGCGCATGGAGCGCCAGGAACGCATTTCGAAGCGTGAGTTGCAGATCTGGAACGTCATCGACGAGGCCGCGATCCGTCGCGTGGTCGGCGGCGCGACTGTCATGCGGGAACAGTTGGTGAAGCTGGTCGAGTTGGCCGAGCTGCCGAACGTGCGTATTCAGGTGTTGCCGTTCGCCGGCGGGGCGTATCCGGGGATGCTGGGCTCGTTCACACACATGGAGTTCGGCGACGGTGAGGACCCGGAAGACCCGGACCCCGAGCCCGACCCCACTTACCGGCACCCCGATGTCGTATACATCGAGGGGCACACCGGTGATGTGTACGAGGAAGAACACACCGATCGCTTCAAAGCGGTTTTTGAGAACCTACAGGCCGCTGCGTTGAGCCCGACCATGTCGTTGGAGATGATCCGGTCGGAGATCGACCGGTTGAAGTCCTGAGGTTCTCGCCGACAACGGGGTACGCCCCGGCAGGGACGCACCCCAGACGGCTAGCGGACGGAACTCCGGCTGATATTCAACAGTTCCGACCACTGCCGACTGTCGGTGTGGAGTGTTGGGCCGGTGAGGTCCTTGGAATCGCGAACTTCGACTCCGGCTGCGGTCAATCGTGCCTCCACGCAGGCACCGTTGGCGCCGGAGCGGCTGCTTTTCCGCCAATTGTGATCGAGCATTTTTCCCACCTGTTTCGTTTGTTGCAAGGGTCTCTTGCACCAGTGAATATGACGCGCATGTGCCGCGCCAGGAACCACCGTAAAGGTTCTACCGTCACCGCAGAGGCGAACGGAAATAGTGTCATGAGATTGACAGTTTGGTGGCGGGAAAAACAAGTGATCAATACATTGAGTAACGATCTTCGCGCATTCTGTAGTTAAATTCAGGTTTGAGTTCGGTGTAATGCTTGCATTCGTGAATATTGATTCACGGAGTATCGATGAATTGATCATCACCACGTGACGGAATCGCAGTGGCGGCTTGCGGCGTCCGGTTCGATTTGAAGGGTCGCGTGCTCGATTCCGAAATCGCGACGCAGACATTCCGATGCCTGGTGGAGAACCTGCGCGGGATCCGAGCCCTCGTCCAGTTTGAGGTGGGCGGAGGCGACCTCCATGCCGGAGGTCAACGTCCAAACATGCAGGTCGTGCACGTCGTTCACGCCGTCCAGTCGGCGTAGGCGGCGCCCGACCTCGGTGACGTCGATGTGGGGCGGGGCGGTTTGGAGAAGAATTCGCAGGGCGTCTCTGCCCAGGCGTGCGGCTCGGGGGAGGATGAACAGTGCCATGGCGATTGCGGTGATCGGGTCGGCGTACCACCAGCCCGTCGTCATGATCACCACGGCCGCGATGATGACGCCGACGGACCCGAGGGTGTCGCCGAGGACCTCGAGATACGCCCCACGCACGTTGATGCTTTCGGCGGCGCCGGATTTGAGGACGAACAGCGACACCAGGTTGGCGACCAGTCCGACGACGGCGACGACGAGCATGGGGGACGTGGCGATCTCCGGTGGTTGGCCGAATCGTTGTGCCGACTCGACGACGACCCAGACGGCGACGCCGAACAGTAGAAGGGTGTTGGCCAGTGCGGCGAGCACCTCCAGCCGATAGAGGCCGAAGGTGTGCACCGTGCGGGTGCGTGCGCGACCGACGGTGATGATCGCGGCCAGCGCCATGCCGATGCCCAGCGCATCGGTGGCCATGTGGCCGGCGTCGGACAGGAGCGCGAGGGAGTTGCTCGCCAGTCCCGCGACGACTTCGGCGATCATGACGGTGCAGGTGATGGCCAGCGCCACCCAGAGTCGGCCGCGGTGTTTTGCGCCCAGTGACGTTGCACCGTGGTCGTGTCCGGCCCCCATGTTCGCCCTTCGTCGATGGTGTAGAGCGCGTCCGATGCTATCATGCGCATGTCAGCATGTATGGCGGGTTGGCGATCGGGGTAAACGTTCGACGTGCCTTTCGTGGAATCGTTTGCACCCTCTATATGTCCCACATTGGACGTCTGTGTCGGGATTGTGGGAGATGTAGACTTGCATGCAGGCAGACTGGTTCCCCAGCCACTTTGGCGCCGTCTGGAGTTTTGTGCTTCGTGCAAATCCATGAGCGATCCCGGTAGGCGCTTGTGCATTCGTGGCGCGTTGCGATGCGTTTGTGGCCGTAGAGCGACGGCGCGGCAGAGGCTAATCCGGCGAATCGGGTGTACTACATAGCGGAGGTCAGGGATGGATGTTGTGGTGAGCGTCGGAATCTGGTCCATAGTAGGAGTGGTAATTCTCGCAGCCATGACCGGAATGGTGATGGGATGGCTTGCCAAGCGACGGCGAGGTGCCGAAGCCGCATTGGCCGCATTCCAGGACGCGAATCGCTGGTGCGGTCTCCTTCACGGCCAGTTGCGTAGCCTTGGGCAAACCGATGACGCCGTGGCCGGTCGGGCCGTGGCCGACGCCATGGACAGTTACCGGAAGGCCGCGAACGCTCTCGAAACCGCTGGAAACGCGGAGGAATTCGACGAGGTCAGGAAGCATGCCACCGTCGGATTGCGATACATCGGTGTCGCACGCGCTCGCCTCGGTCTCGTCGCCGGTCCGCAGGGCCCTCCTCCGCTGGCCACCGACGGACGTCCCATGTACGAAGCCGAGTACCGCGCCGTGCCGGACGCGACTCGGGCTCGAGCCGGCGACGACCGCTATGAACAGCCGAGCAAGGCTGCGGTCCCCGGGCTACGGGGCGCGACGGGCGGTAACTGAGACCGGATGCGTCACGCGGGATCACTCCCGTGCCGCATCCGGCAGGGCCAGGCTCAGCAACCACGACACCACCGCCATGACGATGGCGCCCCAAAAGGCGGGCCAGAATCCGCCGATGCTGAATGGAATCGTGAACTGTTCGGCAAGCCAGCCGGTGAGTAGGAACAGTGCGGCGTTGACGACCAGCGCGAACAGTCCCAGGGTAAGCACATAAAAGGCGCAGCCCAGAACCTGTACCACCGGTTTGATGACCGCGTTGACGACACCGAAGATGAGCGCCACCAGTAGTAGCGTGCCGATGTTGCCCATGGTGGAGTCGCTGGATACCTCTATCCCGGACACCACCAGTGTGGTCACCCACAGGGCGATGGCGTTGATGACGAGCCGAATGAGGAACTGCACGCTCACGATCGTGACAAAGTGAACCGTCGCAGGCCGACAATTGGCGCTCCTCGGTGTGGCGGAGCGGCTCCCGGGGCGCTATGCGTCGTGAAAGCCGTCCGTTGGGAGGTGGTCGCGTGTCGGCGGAGGGAACAAAAACGGGCCCACCGTCGACACGCGGGCCCGTAACAAGACGGCGGCGGTTACTCGACGCACCAGGCCTTTGCTTCCCGGCTGGCAAGACAACCGACGATGACGAGGCTGAGAATTATGTTGATGGACGTCCCGACATCGGCTTGAGCACCCGTCATCAAAGTGATACCGGTCCAGACCAGGCCGATGATCGACAGGACCATCCCCGTGACCCGAGCCCAGTTGCGCCGGTTGCTCAGTTGCACGGCGATGATCGCGTTGAGGACGGCGCCCACCACCAGCAGCATCGTGCTGATGCCGAGCACGAGACGCAAATCGGCCGGTGCTTGGTCAACTATCGATCCCATGCCGGCCATTGTGCAGACGACGATCGCACTGGCTCCCACGCTGATCCACAGGATCACTTGAGCCAGTGTGACTACTCCCGGTTTTCTATCCATGTGAGGTACTCCGTGTTGAAGGGTCGCGCACCTCTTCGGAGAGGCACGGGCACACACGGTAGTCAATGCGCGCAACACGAAGCACTGTGGGCGGGTGGGTCGGTCGTCGACCGATCGCGCCACATCCGTCCACTGCGGCTATGAACTCGAGATCACCCCGGGTGAGGCTGTTTGCGGTTTAACCGAATCGACCGGTGATGTAGTCCTCGGTGCGTTGTTCCCCGGGATTGGTAAAGATTTTCTGGGTGTCGTCGAACTCCACCAACCGTCCATGGCGGACACCCGCGTCGTCGACCTCGGCGGTGAAGAACGACGTGTAGTGGCTAACCCGGGCCGCCTGCTGCATGTTGTGCGTAACGATCACGATCGTGTAGTTCTCGGCCAGATGGAACATCAGTTCCTCGATCTTGCCGGTCGCAATCGGGTCGAGAGCCGAACACGGTTCGTCCATGAGAATGACTTCGGGGTTGACCGCGATGGTTCGCGCGATGCACAGACGCTGCTGCTGTCCACCCGACAGGGCCAAACCGGACGTCTTGAGCTTGTCCTTGACCTCGTCCCACAGTGCCGCGCCCGTGAGCGCCTCCTCGACGATCGAATCGAGCTCGGAGCGGCGCTTGACGCCGTTCAAACGGGGACCGTAGGCGATGTTGTCGTAGATGGACTTCGGGAACGGGTTCGGTTTCTGGAACACCATCCCGATGTGACGACGCACTTGAATCGGGTCAACGGCCGACCCGTAGATGTCCTGGCCGTGATAGGTGATCCGTCCGCTGACCCGTGCCCCGGTGACGAGGTCGTTCATCCGGTTGAGTGCGCGCAAAACGGTCGACTTACCACAACCGGAGGGGCCGATCATCGCGGTGATCTGGTTGTGTCGAATGGGTAGCGATACGCCGCGGACGGCTTCGAAATCACCGTAGAAGACGCTCACGTCTTCCAACTGCATCACTGCTTCGGCTTCGACGGCCGCGGGCCCGGCGCCCGCACCAAGGCCGGCGGTCGGTCGTACGGAGGTCTTGTCTGTCATCGTGGATACCTTGACTTCGTGGGTGAGGGAATCTGGTGTGGCGGTCATGGTTAACGCTCCTTAAGCGCGAAACGAGCGGCGATGAAGCGCGCGACGATGGTGAACAACAGAACGATGGCGATCAGGGTCAGCGCAGCTCCCCACGCCCGCTCCTGCGCTCCCTCGAACGTCAATGTCGCGTTGCGGTAGATCTGGGCGGCCAACGTCGTGTTGCCTCCGCTGAACGGGTCGGGGTTGGCGCTGAAGATAATCCCGACGGTGACGATGATGGGTGCGGTTTCCCCGGCGGCACGTGCGATCGCCAGTAGAGAACCACTCGTGATGCCCGAGATGGCCGAAGGCAGGACGACGGTGACGATGGTGCGCCACTTTCGGGCGCCCAGCGCGGCCGATGCCTGACGAAGTTCATCCGGGACCAGCCTCAGCATCTCTTCGCTGGAACGGATGACGATCGGCAACATGAGACAGGCCAGCGCCAGCGAACCACCGAAACCGTTCTTCTCACCGATGGCGAGAACCCAGGTCACATAGATGAACAGGCCCATGACGATGGACGGCACCCCGGTCATCACATCGGCCATCGTCCGGATGAACCGGGCCAACGTCGTGGTCCTTCCGTACTCGTTGAGGTAGATGGCACCGAGGACACCCAGCGGGATCGCCAGAAGCGCCGCCATACCGGTGATGACGAGGGTCCCGACAACCGCGGCCCCCATGCCCGGGCCCACCCGCCGATAGTTGCGTGGAATGTCGGCGGTCAAGAACTCCCAGCTCATGACGCCGCCGCCACGACTGACAACCTCGAAGACCACGAGCCCCAAGGGAAGGACCGCGAGGACGATACAGGCGGTGATGACAAGCATCATGCCGCGGTTGGCGAGACGTCGCCGCAGAGACAGCGACTGTGTACTGAGGTCCGGTGGTTCTCCGGTCCGGGTGCGACGCGGGGGCGAGGTGGTGGCGGTCATGCGCCGGCTCCCTTCATGCGGATCTCCGCGCGACGCACGATGATGCGGGCCGCGTAGTTGATGATCACGGTGATGGCGAACAAGACGACACCGATTCCGATCAGCGCGTTGGTGTGGAGCCCACTGGATTCGCCCCACTGCTGGGCGATCACGGCGGCCATGG
Source organism: Candidatus Stackebrandtia excrementipullorum (assembly GCA_019113825.1). Taxonomy (GTDB): domain Bacteria; phylum Actinomycetota; class Actinomycetes; order Mycobacteriales; family Micromonosporaceae; genus Stackebrandtia; species Stackebrandtia excrementipullorum. Next base: position 14,747 of record DXGR01000006.1, read on the forward strand.
AGTTACCGGAGGCAAACAGATTGGCGACGATCTGAGTGGAACCGCCGATGACGAGGGTGACGGCGATGGTCTCGCCCATGGCGCGACCGAGGCCGAGCATCGCGCCGCCGACCAGGCCACCGAAACTGTGGGGGAAGACCGCTCCCTTGATCATTTCCCATCGCGTCGCGCCCAGTGCGTAGGCGGCCTGCTTGTCCGCCAACGGAACGGTGTCGAACACCTCGCGGCTGATCGAGGTGATGATGGGGATCACCATAACCGCGAGAATGAGCCCGGCCGTGGTGAACGTGTTCCCGTTGACGGCCGGGCCGAAGACCGTACCCAGGACGGGTACATCGGCCACCAGATTGTGAATCCACTGGTAGACGGGGAGTATTGCCGGGCCGATCACGAGTACACCGACCAGGCCGAACACGACCGACGGCACCGCCGCGAGCAGGTCGATGACGGTAACCGCGGGGGCTTTCAGCCACCGCGGCGCCAACTCGGTGAGAAACAGTGCGATTCCGATCGACAGCGGGACCGCAATCAACAGGCCGATCAGTGAGGAGACCGCTGTTCCGTAGAAGAACGTCAGTGTCCCGAATACGGCGGCGTTGGGATCGTTAGGGGCCCAGCGATGCCCGAAGATGAAATCCAACCCCGAGTATTGAAAGACCGGAAGTGCTTCGAGCCCGGTACTGACGAGGATCAAGGCGAGGACCGCCAGGACCAACAATCCGGCACCGAACACGACCGCACTGAATCCCTGGTCCATCCGTCGTCCCCGGCCCGGGGTCGTCACATCGGCCGGAGGGCGGTTGTCTAGCTGTGTCACGGAAGACTCCGATAAGACGGCCGTACCGCTCCGGCCACTGTGGTGGCCGAAGCGGTCGGGTGGTGGAAGAGGATCAACTCAACTCTCGATCTTGTCCAGCTGGGCCAGCGCCTGCTCCTGAAGCGACGCCGGCAGCGGCGCGAAGAGTTCCGCCTCGGCGAGGTCTTGGCCGTCGGTCAGCAGCCAGGTCACGAAGCCCTTGACCAGTTCGGCAACCTGCGGGTCGTCGTAGGAGGCCTTGACGATCAGATAGGTCGGAGCGGTGATCGGGTACGCTTCGGCTCCCGCGGCGTTGAGCGGGTTGTACGAGAGGTCCTCGTTGATCTCGGCACCGTCCAGACCGGCGGTGGTGCCGGCGATGGTCGGAAGGACGAACTCCCCGTCGAGGTTCTCGACGGCGGCGAAGACGAGGCCGCTTCCTTCTGCGTCGGCGAGGTCGACGTACCCGATGGCACCCTCGGTCTGCTGGATCACCTGGGCGACCCCGGTGTTCTTCTCCGCGCCCTGAGAACCGGTCGGCCACTCGACGACGTCACCGGACCCGAGGTTCCACGACTCGGTGGCCTCGTCAAGGAACGTCGTGAAGTTGCTGGTCGTACCGGAACCGTCGGAGCGGTGTGCGATCGTAATCGCGGTGGCGGGCAGTTCCACGTCCGGGTTGGTCTCTGCGATGGCGGGGTCGTCCCACGTGGTGATGTCACCTTGGAAGATCTGTGCGACCACTTCCTGACCCAGTTGCAGGTCGGGAGCCTCGGGCAGGTTGTACGAGATCGTGATCGGCGCGGCGACGGTCGGAATGTAGTAGAACGAACCCGGCTCGAGCGGGTCGTCCTCTCCGACGAGGCTGTCGGTGCCGGCGAAGTCGACGAGGTTTTCGCCGAACTCCTTCTTGCCGGTGGACGAACCCGTGGCGTTGTAGTTGATGACGACCTCGGGTGCGACCTCGGCGTAGGCCTCGATCGCCACCTGGTAGTAGGCGTCGGGGAAGCTCGCGCCGGAGGCGGTCAGCTCACCGGAAAGGTCGCTGGTGCCCGCGTTGCCGTCGGGGTCGGAGCCACCGCACGCGGCCACACCGAGGGCGAGGGCGCTGGCAGCCAGAAGAGGCAGGACTTTGCCTCGCACGTTTACAGTCACTGTAGGTCTCTACTCCAGGTTCGGCCGGTTTGCCACCGGACGTTTCAGTGGATTCACCAGCCATGTAAGTCGGAGCCGGTGTGCGGGTAGAGACACTCAGGTGAACGGTAGATGAACGACGTGACGCGGTTGCGACACGGGCGCACCCAAGCGACCGGTTTGCCCCGATATGGGGGTTCCGATCGGGGGCTAGGACGGTCTGCCCAGTTGCACTTCTCCGGTGACGAGGTAAACGATCTGGTGCGCGATACGCACCGCGTGGTCGGTGTAGCGCTCGTAAGAACGTCCCAGCATGGCCACGTCAACGGCCGTTTCGGCGCCGCGCGTCCAGCCTTCCCCCAACACACGCATGAGACGGTCGAACTGAGCGTCCATCTCATCGTCGTCGAGGTCGAACTGGGCGGCTGTGAGGACATCGCGGCTGATGAGGATGCCCGTGGTCGTCTCCGCCATCTGCACGGCAATGGTGGACATGGACTCGAAAATCGATCGAGTGGCGGGGATGGCCCCTGCGGGGCCGTCGCGCTCGGCGATCTTGGCCACGTGCACGGCCATGTCGCCCATACGTTCCAGATCGGTGGCGATGCGCACCGCGGCCAACAACAGCCGAAGGTCACCGGCGATCGGCTGATAGCGGGTCATGAGGTCGATCACCTGGTCGTCGACGGCGTACTGCAGGGTGTTGATCCGGGAGTCATCGTCGATCACGGTTCGCGCGACCGTGGTGTCGCGGCCCAGCAGCGCCGCGGAGGCCGACTGCATGGCACCGGTTACCAGCGTCGACATGGAAACGAGTTGGTCGTTAAGGGTGTCCAGGTCCTCGTGAAGTGGGGCGCGCATGGGATTCACCTTTCAACGGCGTCTTCATCGAGTGTGCCCCACGGCGGTGACCTCGGCCTGTCGACGAATCAACCGGTGCGCCGGTACACCCCGTCCTCGCGTGCCATGAGTGCATGGTCGACGAGGTAACGGCGCAGCATGGCGTGGTCGTCGTGGAAGCCTCTCAGAACCTGGTTGATCTCTGGCTCGGTGTACCGGATACCGGGTTCGAACACGGTGACGACATGCTCCAGGACCATGCGTACCTTCGCCGGTGCTTCCGGCATGACACGAATGCGCCCGTCTCTGATGACCGACACCAACAACCGGTTTCGTATCGGGTCCGGGTGCAGGGTCTCGGCCGGGCGTGCGGCTGCGGACTCCCGCATCGCCTCTTTGAATTTTTCGGGGTGGGCGGTGAGTTCGCCGTCGGCGCCGCTGACGAGTCCGCCGTCGCGGAGTCGAACGAGGGCTTTACCGACGGCGCTGATCGCGACGCCGGAGGATTGCACGATCTGTTGCGTACTTCGAGCCCCCAAGGTGACGGCTGCGAACACGCGAAGCCTCTCCGGTTGGGCCAGATGGCCACACAGCGCTTCGGTTGACGCGTAATCGCTCATCTGGTCAGGCTGGCAAACGTTGCCGGTGCGGGCAACCGAATTGGGGTGATGTGTCCAGAGCCGGCCGGAGAGGGCGCACGGCGACGTTTGCGCCGCTCGTTCAAGGGGAGGGCTCCCGTCTTTGGGGAGATCGGAAGTCCACTGTTGACGGCTTGGCGGGGTGTCGTCGAAGTGGTCTTGACTCAAGACCAACACCGGGGTGAATCGGTGAAAGACCGCGTGCTAATCTTCTCACCGCACACGCGCCGTTAGCTCAATAGGCAGAGCAGCTGGCTCTTAACCAGCGGGTTCGGGGTTCGAGTCCCTGACGGCGCACCACTGTAGCTCTTGATTGTCGGCATAAAACCGAGATCAAGGGCTTTTATTTTTTCCATCGCCTGTTTTACAGGTTGCCGCCGTACATTTCGGTGTTTCGTCCCCCCTCGCACCGCTCGACTGTGGTTTGCTCGTTGAAAATCGTCCTGAACCGAGCCGCCGAAGGCTCCCGGTGCATTACCGGTCGAGTCCTTGGCGACCGGATATCACAGCATGACCGCATTTTCGTCGGCCGTGTCGCAACACCCGAACGACGAGGGGCTCAACCCGGTAACGGGTGGCGGGACACGGTGAACGGGTCGCCGTCAACAGCAGGACGGTCAGCAGCCGAATGCGTGGAAGGGAAGGGACCCCGACGGGGGATCACAAGCCATGGACACTGTCAAGAAAACGACGGAGCAGTCGGCGCTCCGCGGCGTCACACGCCGGACCATCCTGTCGGTTGGGGCCGCGGGCGCCCTCTTGACCGCCGCGTCCTGTTCCACGGGACAGGCGGCCGGGCCCTCGTCGCGTGTTGGTGCCGAACTGGTCGAGATTGAACGTGCCACCGGAACGACCATCGGTCTCTATGCCGAGAATCTTTCCAGCGCACGAAAGATTACTCACCGGCACACCGAATCCTTCCCCATGTGCTCGGTCTTCAAGGCCCTGGCGGTGGCTGCTCTCATGTCCGAGCACTCTCCGTATGGCGACTACTGGGACAAGGAGATCTCGTTCGATACCACCGACCTGGTGGATTACTCACCCATCACCGGGGAGGCCGAAGACGGAAAGATGACGGTGGCGGAACTGGCGGACGCGGCCCTGCGATTCAGTGACAACACCGCCGCGAACCTGTTGTTGCAGGAGCTTGGCGGCCCTGAAGCGGTTACCCGATTCGCTCGAGAACACGAGGCGATGCACACTCGATTGGATCGATGGGAACCGGAGCTGAACGAAGCCGTCCCCGGTGATCCCCGTGACACGACGACCCCGGCCGACATCGCCCTGCTGTATCGGCGGATTCTGGTCGACGACACCTTGGGCCAACTCGGTCAGGCGAAGCTGCGGGATTGGATGCTTCGCAATACCACTGCGGACGAACGGCTTGGCGCCGCCGTCGACGGGGACCATGAACTGGCCGACAAAACCGGTTCCGGCGGATACGGCGTCGTCAACGACGTCGGTGTCATCTGGAGGCCGGACGGCTCCATGACGGTCATTGCGGTTTTGGTCCGCAGCGACGATCCCGACGCCGACAGCGATCCCGCCGTGCTCGTTGAGGCGGCGCGAGTGGCGCTGGCGGAGCTGTTATAGGCCCGTCGATCTGTTGCTCGGTGTTCGGCCGACGTCTCGGCGGTGTCGTCGAAGAGCCGCGCCTACAACATCGGTATACGTAAACCGTCGGTGATGTACCGACCGAACGGTCACGACGACCGGATTCCGAAAACGGATTTTCACCGGCCTTGCGCGAGGCGCCACGGAACGTGATGGGCCGTCGGCCGCCCGGGGAGCGTAGAACCGAACCACCGCGACCGGTTGACCCGCTTATGCGTACGAAAGGCACCACCACCCGCCTTGTGTAAGCTCGTTGCGATTTGTCAACCGGCCTGGTTAACCGGGTGTTGTTAGGAGGCGGCTTTTGAGCACTGAACGAACGTTGGTTCTGCTGAAGCCCGACGCGTTGATGCGAGGCCTTACCGGGCGGATCATCCAACGTTTCGAGGATGCCGGTCTAAAGATCGTCGGTATCAAGATGCAGCAGGTCGACGCCGACCTGGCTGCGCGTCATTACGCAGACCTTGCGGAGCGGCGCGGGCAAGCCGTATTCGACGCCATCGTGGCGTTTATGCAGCAGGGACCCGTTGTCGCCATCGCCCTGGAAGGGGTCGACGCGGTGGCGAACGTGCGCAAAATGGTTGGTGCCACCTTCCCGGACCAGGCGCCCTGCGGAACGATCCGCGGCGACTTTGCTCATACGTCTCAGGCCCACACACAGGCCGAAGGCAAGGTGGTGGCCAACCTCGTGCACGCTTCGGGTAACACCGACGAGGCAAAGTACGAGGTCGACCTGTGGTTCGACGACGGCGAACTGTTCGACTACAAGACCGTCACCGAGGTCTTCACCTTCTAGAAGCCGTCCGCGAACCGCCGATCTGTTGCGCGGTGTTCGGGCGGCGCCTCGCGGCGTTGTCGAAGGGCCACACATACAACTTCGGTATGCGTGGCCTTCTCCGCCTGGCGTTGCATCCGCCCGAACGGCCGCTCACAACGAACCGGGACGGACGGCTTCAGAATCCGTCCGCGAACCGTCGGCCTGTTGCGCGGTGTTCGGGCGGCGCCTCGCGGCGTTGTCGAAGGGCCACACATACAACTTCGGTATGCGTGGCCTTCTCCGCCTGAGCCTCTACATACGACATGGGTCGGGCCATCGTGGAAACGGTGGCCCGACCCATGTCGTATGTGGTCGGTTACTCCTTCGGAGTCTTCTCCGTTGACTCGTCCAACGCCTTTATCAGCGACTGGGCGTCGTGCGGTCCACGATGGCGGAGACCATCGACGAAGAAGGTCGGTGTGCCCCGAACTCCGCTCGCTTCGGCGCCGGCGACGTGATCTTGGACTCGGCGGGCGATGTCCGGGTCGTCGATGTCTCGTAGGAACTGTTCGATGTCCAGGTCGATTTCATGTGCGTATCCGGCGAGGTCCTCGAGTTCCAACTCATCCTGATGCTCGAACATCTTGTCGTGCATCTCCCAGAATTTGCCCTGATTGGCGGCGGCCTCTGCAGCGTGTGCGGCCAGTTCGGAGTGGGAGTGGACATCGGGAAGTGTCACGTGTCGGAACACGTAACGGAGGCGGTCACCGTAGTGAGCCCGTAGTTCTTGCGACACGCCGGTGACGCGAGCGCAGAAGGGGCACTCGAAGTCGCTGTACTCGACGAGCGTCAAGGGAGCGTCGACCGGGCCGCGAATGTGGTCCTGTTCGGGGTCGACGGGCGGGTCGAGCACCACGGGCAGGCCCGCCGAGGTCTCACCGCGCCAACGGGCGGCGATCCAAAACGCGATCCCACCGACGATGACGGCGACGAGCGTTGCCAACAGCACACCAACGCGTGCTTCGTCGGCGATCGGCGAGTCACCGAAGGCCAGCTCGATGATCAACAGTGAAACGGTGAAACCGATACCCGACAGAGCCGCTCCACCGAACACGTGACCCGGCGCGACCCCGGTGGGAAGTTTGGCGATGCGGTACCGCTGAGCCAACAAAGCGGCGATACCGATACCAATGGTCTTACCGAAGACGAGACCGATCACAATGCCCCATGTGACGGGGGAGGACAAGGCGTTTTGCAAGACGCCGTCTCTCAGGTCCACACCGGCGTTGGCCAAAGCGAAGATGGGAACGATCAGGTAACTGGTCCAGGGGTGAAGTTTCAGCTGAAGGCGTTCATTGACCGAGACGGCGCGAGCCAGACCGGCTTTGGCCGAGTAACCCACGGCCGGCTGTGGAGACTGCCGGAATGCGATGGCCAGGCGTTTGGCGTCTTCGACGTGACGGCGTTGCACGGCCATGGCGGGGATCAGCAAACCCGCCACCATCCCGGCGATGGACGGGTGCACACCGGAAATCACCGTGGCGGCCCACAACACGATGACCACGATGAGATAGGGGGTCGACTGCCAGACGCCGAGACGGTCCAGGACGACCAATGCGGCGAGGCATACTGCGGCGATGCCGAGAGCACCAAGGTCGATGTTGTCGGAGTACACGACGCCGATGACCGACACCGCAATGATGTCGTCCACTACCGTCAATGTGAGGAGGAACAGTCGCAGCTGGGTCGAATAGGTCGGTCCGACAAGGGCCAGTGCACCCAGCATGAAGGCCGTGTCCGTGCCGATCACGATGCCCCAGCCGTTAACGGCTTCACCGGATGGGTTGAGCATCAGGTAGAACAGGACGGGGATGATCATGCCGCCGAATCCGGCTACGATCGGCATGATGGCGCGGCTGCGGTCTGTTAGTTCACCGATGGACCATTCGCGGCGAACCTCCATCCCGATGACGAGAAAGAAGACGACCATGAGGCCGTCGTTGACCCAGTGCCCGAGCGACATGTCGAAGCTCAAGGCTCCGAACTGGATGATGCCGTCGGTTTGCCAGAAGTTGAAGTAACCGTCCGACCATGGTGAATTCGCCCAAACGAGGGCGATGGTGGCGGCGGCCAACAGCAGAGACGCCCCTCCGGCCTCGGTCTTCAGAAACGACCGTAGAGGGGCTGACAGCTGACCGCTGAGGCTTCGACGAGTGGTTTGAGCTTGGGGACTTGTCACCGTTCCAGCGTAATCGCAAGATCGTTGCCCACTGTCACTCGGCGTGTGCACTCGTGTCGTGAACCTCGTCGGTTCGTGGTCGGCGAAAAACCCGCAAACGGTTGCGCCAGTGGTTTTACGACGAGTGAACCGGTCGGTTCGTTCCGTTGTCTTTGTGGCTGTGACATGGGCAACCACGACGGTATCCGCCGCCTGAGTGGCGCGAGGACACCGGCCGCTGTCGACTCGGTCGACTCGAGCTGTCAGGATCATTCACCGTGACTGAGACGGTGACTGGATTCTCAATCGTGGACAAGCCCGGCCAATTGACCTCGCATGACGTGGTGGCTCGCATGCGTCGCTTGGCCGGTACTCGCAAAGTGGGTCACGGCGGGACTCTCGACCCGATGGCGACCGGCGTACTGGTCGTCGCCGTGGGCCGGGTGACCCGACTGTTGACGTTTGTGACCGGGTGTGACAAGGCTTACGACGCCACGATTCGCCTCGGTCAGGCGACCGTCACCGACGACGCCGAAGGCGACGTGACCGCGACGGCCGACACCGCCGGCGTCACCGATACCGCGATCGCCGAGGCGATCGCCGTCATGCAGGGAACCGTCAAGCAGGTGCCCAGTGCCGTCAGCGCGGTCAAGGTCGACGGCAAGCGTGCCTACAAGCGGGTCCGTGACGGGGAGGAGGTGGCCCTGGCCGCACGTGAGGTCACGATTTCGCGACTCGATATTCAGGCGGTGCGGCGTAACGAACATCTCGAAGTCGACATCAGTGTGGACTGTTCGTCGGGGACGTACGTGCGGGCGATCGCGCGTGACCTCGGTGAGGCGCTTGGCGTGGGGGGACACTTGACCGCTCTGCGGCGCACGAGGGTGGGCGGCTTCGGCATCGACGAGGCACTATCCCTTGAGGAACTTGCCGACCGGTCGAGCCCGGTCACCCACTCCACGTATGAGACGGTGCGAAGGTTGATGCCGATTCGACGGGTCGACGCCGCCGAGGCCACCACGGTGAGCCATGGTGGACGGTTGCCGGCCAACGACCTTGCACCTCGTTACGCGGTGGTCGATCCGGAGGGCACCGTTGTGGCGGTCATGACGGAGCAGGGGCCGACCGCGCGCCCCGAGGTGGTCCTGGCTCCGGCCTGAGCAAAGATGGTTTTTGACGAGAACATTGGCGCCGCGTCCGCTTCGGGCGCGGTCGAAACCGAGGATTGATTCCATGGAACGTTGGCGAGGCATCACCGAGACCCCGCCCCGTTGGGGGCGGTCGGCGGTCACGATCGGTGTGTTCGACGGAGTGCATCGGGGCCATCAGCACATCATCGGTCGAGCTGTGGACTCCGCACGGCGGTTGGATGCCTCCAGTGTCGTGGTGACATTCGATCCCCACCCGGCGGAGGTGGTTCGTCCCGGTTCGCAGCCGTTGAGACTGAGCACGCTCGACCGTCGCGCCGAGTTGATCTCGCAGTTGGGTGTGGACGGGTTGTGTGTGCAGCCGTTCACGAAGGACTTTTCGCGGTTGAGCCCCGAGGCGTTCGTCCACGACCTGCTGGTCGATCGACTTCACACCGCTCACGTTGTGGTCGGTGAGAACTTCCGGTTCGGCCATAAGGCCGCCGGAGACGTCGCGCTGTTGGAAAAGCTCGGGCAGACGTTCGGCTTTACGACCGAACCGGTGGCGCTCTCGGGCTCACAATCCATGGTGTACAGCTCCACCTACGTGCGTTCGTGTGTCGACGCCGGAGACGTCGCGTCGGCAGCACAGGCCCTGGGACGTCCCCACCGGGTCAGTGGCACGGTCGTGCACGGCGCCGATCGCGGAGGCAGCCGACTCGGTTTTCCGACGGCGAACCTGAGCCACGACCCGTACGCGGCGGTGCCTGCGGACGGCGTTTACGCGGGCTGGTTCTCGTGTCAGGGGGGCCCGTCGCACATGGCCGCGATCAGCGTGGGAACAAACCCCACCTTCGCGGGCACCGAACGCTCGGTTGAGGCGTACGTCCTGGACTTCTCCGATGACGTATACGACCGTGAGGTGAACCTGGACTTCGTCGCCAGGGTGAGAGAGCAGCGCACATATGACGCGATTGAGCCGCTGATCGAACAGATGCACGCGGACGTCGCGCAGACACGCAAGCTGTTGTCGGCTTAACGGGGGCGGTTCGGGACCTCGCGTCGAGCGAGGTCCGAGGCCTGTTACCGTGGTCCAGTCCGCCGCGTTCAATGCGGCCACGTGAGTCTGCCCGACGCCGTGGGCTCGCGACAAGCCATCTCGAATTCAAAGGGAGATCATGGCGCTCGATAATGCCACGAAGGCCGAAATCATCAAGGAATATGCCACCTCCGAAGGTGACACCGGCTCGGCAGAGGTCCAGATCGCGCTGCTTTCGCGCAGGATCAGCGACTTGACCGAACACTTCAAGAGCCACAAGCACGACCACCACAGCCGCCGCGGTCTGATGCTGCTGGTCGGCCGTCGTCGTCGTCTGCTCAAATATCTGCAGGGCGAAGACATCAACCGATACCGGTCGATCATCAAGCGACTGGGTATCCGGCGCTAGAGCCTTCGAGGGAGTGACCACACATGGTCACTCCCTCGAATCATGCGGCCACTCGCCGTTGGACGCGGGTACCGTGCACAGAAGAAACCGGCACGTCCAGCGAAGTCTCGTCGTTCCGGTCCTCGGTAGTGGCGTCCGGGCCAGGGGCCCGTACGTTTCGATCGAAGACCGGCCGCGGGACGGCTCCAGATGACGACGTGCCTTGACACGAAGGAGCTGTGAGACGTAGATGTCCGCAGAATCACAGGAAAAGGCGTCGCACGTTGCGGCGCTGGGGGGACATTCGGCGACAGCCGTTATCGACAACGGTGAATTCGGTCGCCGCGAGATCACTTTCGCGACCGGTCGGCTCGCCAAACAGGCCGCAGGAAGCGTCCTGGTTCAACTGGGCGACACCGTCGTGTTGTCCACCACGGCCGCCGGCCGTAGTCCGAAGGACCACTTCGACTTCTTCCCGCTGACGGTGGACGTCGAGGAGCGGATGTACGCGGCCGGGCGTATCCCGGGTTCGTTCTTCCGTCGTGAAGGACGTCCCAGCGAGGATGCGATTCTCTCGTGCCGACTCATCGACCGAGGCCTGCGTCCGAGCTTCGTCAAGGGGCTGCGCAACGAGGTACAGGTCATCGAGACCGTGCTCGCTTTGGACGAAGCCCACCCCTACGACGTTGTGGCGATGAACGGTGCCTCCGCGTCGACGAAGTTGTCCGGACTGCCGTTCTCGGGCCCGCTGGGCTCGACGCGGCTCGCCAACATCAACGGGCAGTGGGTGGCGTTCCCGACGCTGGAACAGTCGGAGTCCGCGACGTTCGACATGGTCGTGACCGGCCGGATGCTCGACGACGGTGACGTCGCGATCATGATGGTCGAGGCCGAGGCCACCGAGAACACCGTCAAGCTCGTCGAAGCCGGTGGAACCGCGCCGACCGAGGAGGTTGTCGCCGCAGGACTTGAGGCCGCCAAGCCGATCATCGCCGAGTTGTGCCGGGCGCAGCAGGCGTTGGTCGACGTCGCCGCCAAACCCGCCGTCGAGTTCCCGCTCTTCCCCGACTACGCCGAGGACATTCTGACGGCGGTGGAGAAGGAGGTCGGGAACGCGCTGGCACAGGCGTTGACGATCGCAGACAAGCAGGAGCGCGAGGACGAGCTCGACCAGATCAAGGCGTCGGCCTTGGAGAAGGCCGCGGTCGACTTCGAGGGTCGTGAAGGTGAGGTCGGTGCCGCGGTCCGCGCGCTGACCAAGAAGTTGGTGCGTCAGCGGGTCCTGCGTGAGCAGATCCGTATCGACGGGCGTGGTCCGCGTGACCTTCGTCCGCTGGCGGCGGAGGTCAACATCCTTCCGCGGGTTCACGGCTCGGCGCTGTTCGAACGCGGCGAAACCCAGATCATGGGTGTCACGACGTTGAACATGCTGCGCATGGAACAGGCGATAGACACGCTGTCGCCGGTCACCAAGAAGCGCTACATGCACAACTACAACTTCCCGCCGTACTCCACCGGTGAAACCGGTCGTGTGGGCTCACCCAAGCGACGCGAGATCGGTCACGGAGCATTGGCGGAGCGTTCGCTCGTGCCGGTGCTGCCAAGTCGTGAGGAGTTCCCGTACGCGATCCGTCAGGTCTCGGAGGCTTTGGGCTCGAACGGGTCGACGTCGATGGGGTCGGTTTGCGCCTCGACGATGAGTCTGCTGGCCTCCGGTGTGCCGCTGAAGGCGCCGGTTGCAGGTATCGCGATGGGCTTGATCTCCGATGAGGTCGACGGCACGACCAAGTACGTGGCGCTGACCGACATCCTGGGCGCGGAGGACGCGTTCGGAGACATGGACTTCAAGGTCGCCGGAACGCGTGACTTCGTCACCGGTCTGCAACTGGACACGAAGCTGGACGGTCTGCCGTTGGACGTGTTGGTCGGTGCTTTGGGCCAGGCCAACGAGGCACGTCAGACGATCCTCGACGTCATGGTCGAGGCGATCGGTGCTCCCGGCGACATGGCCGACACCGCGCCTCGTGTCACGACCGTCAAGGTCCCGGTCGACAAGATCGGCATGGTCATTGGCCCCAAGGGACAGACGATCAACTCGATCACCGAAGAAACCGGCGCCGACATCTCCATCGAGGACGACGGCACGATCTACATCGGTGCGACGACCGGTCCGGCCGCCGAGGCCGCCGTGTCGATGATCAACGGGATCGCCAACCCGACGCTGCCGAGCGTGGGTGACCGCTTCCTCGGAACCGTGGTCAAGACCGCCGCGTTCGGAGCGTTCATCTCGTTGGTGCCGGGCCGCGACGGTCTGTTGCACATCTCGAAGATCGGTGACGGTAAGCGCATCGACAAGGTTGAGGACTATCTCAACGTCGGCGACAAAATCGAAGTCGAAATAGCCGATGTGGACAGCCGCGGGAAGATCTACCTGGACAAGGTGTACCCGGAGGGGCAGGAGCCGCCGAAGCGTTCCGGTGGTGGAGACCGCCCGAAGGGTGGCGACCGCGGACGCGGCGGCGGTCGTGGCGACCGGGACCGTAACCGCGGCGGTGACCGCGCACCGGAAGGCACCCCGGAGCAGTCTGCTGCGGATGAGGAATCGAGCGAAGACGGCGACAAACGTCCCCGCCGGCGGGAACGGCGCCAGCACCGATAGGAAAGCGACCACGTGACGCAAGCGCACGTGACCGACCCACTGGGCGGTACGGTCTCTCGGACCGTACTGCCCGGTGGGCTTCGTGTCATCACCGAGTCGATCCCCGCCATGCGAAGCGCCACCGTAGGCGTGTGGGTGGGAGCAGGTTCACGCGACGAAGACCCGGAGATCTCCGGGGCATCGCACTTCCTGGAACACCTCCTGTTCAAGGGCACCGAACGCCGGTCGGCCCTGGACATCTCGTCCGCGATCGAGGCCGTCGGCGGTGAGACCAACGCGTACACCGCCAAGGAGTACACCTGTTACTACGCGCGTGTTCTGGACGACGACGTTCCCTTGGCGCTGGACGTTCTGTCTGATGTGTTGACCGATTCTCTTCTTCTTGACGAGGACATCGAAATCGAACGTGGCGTGATCCTTGAGGAGATCGCCATGCAGCACGACGATCCCGGTGACGAGGTCCACGACGTCTTCACCACCGCGCTGTTCGGTGACCACCCGCTGGCTCGTGACATCGCCGGTGACGAACACACCGTCGCCGCATTGGGACGTTCCCAGATACACCGGTTTTACCAGCAGCGTTACACCGCTTCGCGCATGGTTGTGGCCGCTGCCGGAAACATCGACCACGCCGCGATCGTCGCCATGGTGGAGAAGGGGTTCGCCCCGCTTTTGACCGACCCGGCTGCATCTCCGGCGCCACGCCGTGCATCGTCGGCGGTCGTCCCGGGCGTCGATCCGGCCACGGTCGTGGTGCGGCGGGATAGCGAACAGGCTCACATCGTGTTGGGTTGCCGTGGTCTGGCCCGCCACGACGAGCGGCGGTTCGCGTTCGAGGTGTTGGGCGCCGTTCTCGGCGGCGGGATGTCCAGCAGGCTCTTTCAACGCATCCGTGAGGAGGCGGGGCTGGCCTATTCGGTGTACTCGTACTCGGCGGAGTTCGCCGAAACCGGAATGTTCGCCGTGTACGCCGGTTGCGCGCCGGAGAACACGCGCCACGTGCTCGACCTCGCACGTGACGTCCTGGCCGAGACCGCCAAGGACGGCATCACGAGCGAGGAGTTGGCTCGCGGCAAGGGCATGATCAAGGGTGGGCTGGTTTTGGGGCTTGAGGACACCGGGTCCCGGATGAGCCGCCTGGGCCGTGGTGAGCTGTTGTACGGGAACCAGTTGAGCGTCGACGAGGTCTTGCGGCGGGTCGATGCGGTGACACTGTCGGACGTGGCGGATCTCGCTACGGAGATTCTGTCCCGGCCGTTCATCCTGGCCGTTTCCGGCCCGTTCGACGGCGACGATTTTTCATAGGCCCGCTCGGCCCGAGGGTCGTGAGCGCAGGCTCGGTGACACCGTTGCGACGCGTTTCGGCGAAGACCGTACGCCCAACGGCGAGTTTAAAGACGGCTTCCCATTTGCCGGAAGGATATCCTGGCCCGATGCTGGACGACGAGATCGAGATCGAGACGGAACAGCCCCTACGCGTCGGTGTTCTGGGCGCCCGTGGACGTATGGGGGCCGAGGTGTGCAGAGCCGTCAACGCGGCCGAGGACATGGAACTGGTCGCCATGGTGGACGCCGGGGACTGGCTGTTCAACGTGTCCGATGCGGGGGCCGACGTTGTCATCGACTTCACCAGACCCGACGTCGTGATGGACAACCTGCACTGGTGCATCGACCAGGGAATCCACGCGGTCGTGGGCACGAGCGGGTTCACATCGGACCGGTTGCGGCAGTTGAAGACCTGGTTGGCGCCCAAGCCGGACATGGGAGTGGTGATCGCACCCAACTTCGGGATCGGTGCGGTGCTGATGATGAGGTTCGCTCAGCAGGCCGCCAAGTATTTCGAGTCCGTCGAGATCATCGAGCGTCATCACCCGAACAAGCTGGATGCTCCGAGCGGGACGGCGATGGGTACTGCCGAGCTTGTGGCGGCGGCACGGGCTGAGGCGGGGCTGGGGAGTCCACCGGATGCGACGACCCAGGCCGTTGACGGAGCTCGTGGCGCGGATGTGAACGGTGTACGTGTTCACGCGATCCGTTCGGCGGGTTCGATTGCGCACCAGGAGGTCCTGTTCGGTGCCGCCGGCGAGACTCTCACGTTGAAGCACGACTCGGCGGACCGTGCGTCGTTCATGCCCGGAGTGCTCCTGGCGGCGCGGCGCGTCCGCGACCTGCCGGGTTTGACCTTCGGTATCGACTCGTTGCTGGACTGACGAGTTCTAGCCGTCGTCACGGCCGATGGAGTGGCGCCGCAGTTGGATGTACAGGGCGACCGCGACCAGAGCAACGACGGCGAGCAGAATCCACAGCGCCGTCAGCGCCGTCGTCGGGTTTCCCGCCTCCAGGGATTCCGCGGACATGACATTGCTGCGACCGCTTTCCAACTCCCAGGTGACGGTTTTTCCCGAGAGGCGCCCGTTGTGACGTCTCACCTCGCCCGGGAACGTGACCGAGAGGGTGAACTCGGCCGAGGCGAGTACCGATTCGTCGAGTTGGGGGATCGCCTGCGCGGTGTCCAGTTCGGGTAGCCGCCACTCGCCGTCGAGCCGGTACCGTTCGTCGGCGTGTTCGATTCGCAGCGTGGTCGCCTCGGAGTCCTCGGACTGCCCTCGGCTGAATTCCTCCAACGTGACGTGTTCGAAGTAGACGGTTTTGCCGATGAATCGACCGTCGTCGTAGGGCTCGGTCCGGTAGACCCCGGAAACGGTGTCGACGAGTGTGTCGACGAACTCCTCGGTTTCGGCGGCGCCGAGGACCTCGACGGCCTCATGGCGGACCGCAGCGGTCATGGTGCCCGACACGGTGTCCTCCGAGGAGATGGTCGTGTCAAGGTCGACCTTGATGCAGGAGGCGAGGCTCAACACCATGGTCACGAGGCACAACAACGATCCGAGACGGCGCGGCGTAGCGAACGGGACAGTCACGAACACATCGTAAGTGGATGACTACCGGTTCATGCGGGATTGGTGCGGCTGCGTGGCTGCGGCCCCGGTCAGGTTTCCTCGGGTTCGGAGACGTCGCAGTGCAGGCGCAGCTGCGCAACGCGTTGACCGCTCATGTCCAGAGTACGTCTGGAGCCGTCGGTCTCCCACCCCGCCGATTTGTAAAAGGCGAGAGTGGCGGCGTCACGAGCGAAGACCCATGCGTGCACCGTGGTGATGTCGTGTTCCCGCCAGTGACTCACCGCCGCCGACAGGAGGCGACTTCCGTGGCCGCGGCGACCAAACCGCGGTTCGATCAACATTTCGGTGACGGCTCCGACGGAGGCTTCGGCGGGTTCTTCTTCGTCGGGACCGACCGCGCCGAACCCGACGACCCGGGTGTTCTGACGGTCACTCTCACTCTGCTCCACGGCGACGAACACCTGGTGCGCCGGACTGGGCGGGTTCACACAGGCCTCGTGCCAGTGTTCGGCCAGCCACCGTTCGTCCATGGCGTCCAAGACGTCCTGTGGAACTATCGAGGCGTAAGCGTGGCGCCATGTCGACAACTGAATGCGAGCGATCTCGGTGACGTCGGTCTCCCGAGCCGGGCGGACATATCCCAGAGCCATGACCGCCAGCCTAGAGCCAACTCGAACCCACCGAGGTGCACCCCCGTCGGAGGTGTCCACGGGTACGGCGGTGTCATAGGAGGGAACTACATTCACCGGAGTGATCAGAGAACTGACAAACACTCAGGCGCGTCGCATCGCGTTGGCGGCACAGGGCTTCGCGACTCGGCGTCCCGCCGTGACACCGGATTCCAGCCACCTGCGAAACGTCTTGGCTCGCACCCGTCTGTTGCAGGTCGATTCGGTTTACGTCCTGGAACGTGCGCATTACATGCCGGCGTTCTCGCGGCTGGGCGGGTACTCGCATTCGCTGATCAATCGCGCCGCCTACCGGCCGGAACGGCGGCTTTTCGAGTACTGGGGACACATGGCGTCCCTGCTCCCGGTGGAGATGTTTCCACTGTTTCGGTGGCGTATGGCCGAAGCGGAACAACGGGGGAGGGCCGACGGAATCCAGGCCCGTCGACCGGAGCTGATCGAGGAGGTGTATCGGCGCCTTGAATCCGAGGGCGCGATGACCGCTCGCGAACTGGGCGACGGGAAACCCAGGCGCAAGGATCACTGGGGTTGGAACTGGTCCGACACCAAGCAGGCTCTGGAGTGGTTGTTCCGTTGTGGACGGGTTTCGGTCGCCGATCGTCGGGGCTTTGAACGGGTGTACGACCTGAGCGCACGGGTGATACCGGAGCAGTGGTGGCAGGCACCGGCGGTAGACCGAGCCGAGGCACATCGTCGACTGCTCGCGCAGGCGACCGAGTCGTTGGGAGTGGCGACCGAGCACGATATCCGCGACTATTTTCGACTGACGCCGCACGAGACGCGCGCCGGACTGGCCGCTCTCGTTGAGGACGGTACCGTGAGCCGCGTCGAGGTGGCCGGTTGGGAGCGGCCGGGATACCTGCACAAGAACGCCAAGCTGCCGCGTGATTTCTCGGCACGGACGTTGTTGAGCCCGTTCGATCCGCTCGTGTGGTACCGAGATCGGGTCGAGCGGTTGTGGGATTTTTTCTACCGTATCGAGATCTATGTCCCCAAGGAGAAACGTGTGCACGGCTACTATGTGCTGCCGTTCCTGTGGGGTGAGCATCTGGCGGCGCGAACGGACTTGAAGGCCGATCGTGCGGCCGGGATGTTGCGGGTGCCGGCTGCTTGGCATGAGGAACGGTTCGGTGAGGTGGCGCCCGAGATCGCGCGTGACCTCGCCGCCGAGCTTGTCGTCATGGCCGAGTGGCTTGGTTTGTCGGGCATCGAACCGCCGAGTGAGGGCAACCTGGCGCGTGAACTGACGAAAGCGCTGGCGGGTGCGGACGGAGGCTGACCGATCCGCCCGGGTACGGGGTCGCGTCGGCCGGTTAAGGTGAAAGGCATGTCCGATCGGATGTCCGACCCCACGCAGGAGCTGCCGGTGGTCGCGCCGCCCGGTGCAACGACTCCCGGGTCCGCCGCGCCCGGTGCGGTGCCTCCCCACGGCCAGGCGTGGCAGCGCACGGCGAAACGCCCCAATTTTTTTGTGCGGCTGGGCATGCGCCTCAAGAACAGCCCGGCTTGGGTTGCTCCGGCGGCCCTGTTGGTCTGTTTCGCCGGTGCGGCCACGGCGGTGCTCGCCACCGATCCGACCGATGATCTCGGCCCCACGACATGTGCCTTCAAGCTGGTCACCGGATTCGACTGTCCCGGCTGTGGAGGGACCAGAGCCTTCTACTACGTGTTGACGTTCAACCTTCCCGAAGCGGCTCGTAACCATGCGATCGCCGTGTTCGCAGCCCCGTTTTTGGCTTACCTGTACATCACGTGGGCGCTGCGTCGAGTATTTCCGACGGTGAAGTGGCGATTGCCCGAGTTCAAGGTCACCGCATCCATGGCCACGTTCTTCATGGCCGCGTGGGGTGCGTACTGGTTCCTCCGGAACCTTCCGTTCGCGCCGTTCACGTTGCTGTACGTCTAAGCGGTTGTTTTAGCCGGCCGTCGCGTTGCACACCGTCGAAACGGTGCCGTCGGGTAAATCGAGTAGGACATCGGTATTTCGCTCCTTTCCGGTTTCGTGTGTATTCTCCCGGGCTGTCGCAGGTGAGAAGACGGTCCAAACGCAGTTGTGGATGAATCCGTCCGATAAGCCCTTCGTGGGCGTCCCCCTACACCGGACATGACGCTCCTTAGTGCATTTGGCCGGCTGCGGCGTGTCGCACCGCGATCGGTGATGTTGGACCGTTGAATTGCGAAATAACTGCACATGCAGTCGCCCGGGTGGTGATACTGCCAATCAGGAGGACTGATCACATGCGACATGTCATCGCACGCACACTCGTCCTGACCGCTTGCGCAGCGGCGCTGGTTTTCACATTGCCGCAGACGGCTTCGGCCGTGAACCAACAGGCGTTTATCGATTCGGCGGGAAGCAGCGCCAAGCCAAGCCAGGAGGAATACGGGGTCCCGGCTTCAGTGACGATCGCCCAAGCCATTCTGGAGTCGGGATGGGGAGACAGTGGCCTGGCCAAAAAGGCCAACAACTACTTCGGGATGAAATGCCACGATAAGCAGACCGGTCCCATCGCGGTCGACTGTATGGAGACGGACACCCGCGAATGCAACGACGACGAGTGCTGGGACACCACCGCGTGGTTCCGCGTCTACGACTCCGTTGCCGATTCGTTCAGCGACCACGGCCGCAATCTGCACGAGAATCCTCGTTACGAGAAGGCATTCGACCACACCGACGACGCCGACGCCTTCATCCGCGAGGTCCACAAGGCCGGCTACGCGACCGACCCGAAGTACACCGACAAGATCGTCGGTCTGATGAAGCAGTACGACCTGTACCGCTTCAACAACACGTAACAGGTGTTGTTGAACGTTGCGTGACTCACCGATGTCGGTGTTCCCGCGGAACTCGGAGCCGGATGCGCTCGTCGTATCCGGCCCACAATCGACGTTTGGTTGGCCCGGTGCCTCACAGCACGCCCAGATACCACAGTAGAAATCCCACCGTCGTCACCACCGTTACGGCCGTGCCGAGCCGAGGGCTTCGATACACCGTGAACGGTATGGGCTCACCTTTACGGTCGGTCATGGGGATGCGGGGTGTCCCCGCCACCGCGGTGGCCACGTATCCGGCGACGAGAAACACCACGGGCGGCATGACGATGAACCAGGTGGTCATGCTCTCGGACAACTGTCCGTTCTCGGTCAATCGAGTCAACACCACCTGCGCGAACACCGCAGGAACCATCGCGGTGACGTAAACCAGGAGATTACGGACCCAGGCTGGGGCCCGAGGCAGGAACGGCGGAAGCTGTGCGGCCTTCATAGCAGCCTTACGGTGACGCTCGGCCTGTGCCAGGGCGTCCTTCGCAGCCGTCAACTCGGCTGCCAGGTCGACCGGCGCGGCCTGTGCGGGGTCGACGGGACCACGAAGGTCGGGCACGCCTGCTCGCAACGTCGATGCCCCGGCGGTCAACTCGGCGTGTATCGACTCCGCCGTGGCGACCACTTCGTTGACGGCCGCGCGGTCCTCGTCGAACCGTCGCCGCGCGGCGTTGCCGGTTTCGATGTCCCCGGCACGCACACGTTCCAACCCGTAAAGAAGTTCATCGTAGTCGGCGGCTTGAGTCACCGATCGTCCTCTCTGTCGCGATCGAAACGGCGGAACGGAACACACAGCCGGGTCGAGTGGTCGTGTCGATCAACGACCAGCGCCCGGTTGGGCCGCGGTTGGTAGGTCAACGATGCGTCCCCGATAAAGGTCGCCACCTCGATCCCGGTCACATTCAGCAGCATGAGCCCGGCCACGTCCTCGCGGGCAGCGTTGCCGCCGATATCGTCGATGAAGCGCCGCATACCGCGCCACCAGCCCAAGACGTGCACGCCTTTGGCCGGGCCGTGGCGCAACAGTTGTTGGAACGCCTTTTGGCCGGCCGGTCCCCATATCGGTGAGGCCGCGTCACCTCCGAAGACGACCAAAAAAGATGGTGTCGTGACGTCGGACCGCTCGGCGAGGTCGTTGACACCGTCGGCCAGTTCGGCGGCGGTGAGCCATTCGGCCCGGTGCCCCGCCTCCTGCAACCCCACCGCAGCCTGCCGCGCGGCTTCGGTGGCGGGCGCCACCAGAGGGGCGAGCACGAACCGGGCTTTCGTCGGCTCGTACTGTCGGCCCAGGCTCACTACCGCCGCATGCAGGACGTCCGCGCCGGTCGGATCGGTTCCCACAACCGCGAAGTTGCGTCCCGGGACCGGGTCCATGGGGATGGATACCGTGGAGATGTCCACATCGACGGCGCGACCCACCAGCGCGGCGGGTTGCCGGTTCGAAGTGGAGAGATCCCGATAGCGGGGATCTTCGGGCAGGTACTGCTCGGCGTATCCGGCGAACACCGTCGGAGGGGGAGCCGCCGAGTCGCGTCGTCGCCACCAGTCGTGGCGAAGTCCCGTGAGTAGATCGGGATCCGCGGTTGCGTCGGGAAACTGGACCAGGCGGTCGAAACCGGCGACGCCTGCCGAATCGTTGACGATCGCCTGCCCCAGGCGAATCGACTCGGCCGACGTGTTGTTCGGGTCCAATATGTGGCGAGCTCCCGGTAGCGCGATGCGCAACGGGAACTGACCGAAGATCGAATCGCGTTTGTCGTAAAGGGTCTCGATACCGGCGATCGTTTGGCTGGCCAGTATGAGATGAACCCCGTACGAGCGGCCTTTGCGGGCGAGCTCTTCAAGGTGGGCCGCCGATTCACGTGCCAGTCGGTCATTTCCTGCAAACAGGACGTGGAACTCGTCGATCACGGTGACGATGCGGGGCATGTCGTGGTCGGGGAGGTGGCGTCGAAGTTCGGCGAGCTTCGTGACACCGGCCCGTTTCATGGCGTCGGCACGCCGGTTCATCTCCTGACGCAACGCGGCAAGCACCGCGTTTCCATACTCGCGATCGGATTCGACACCGACGGCGCGTACCTGGGGGACCCAGGTTTCGTCACGAGGGGACGGCGTGAACTCGGTGAACGAGACACCCTCCTTGAAGTCCAGGAGGTACATGGCCAGTTCGGATGGGCCGTAACGGGCCGCGAGCCCATACAACACGTCGAGGAGAAAAACCGTTTTGCCGCCGCCGGTTCGGCCACCGATGAGCCAGTGCGGTGTGGCGTCGTCCAGCGACAGGGCGGCCGCACCGCGAGAGTCGCGACCGATAACGGTGGACAGGCCCGTGACGCTGGATTCACGCCAGTGTTCGTCGGGGAGCAGGTCGTTCACCGTCACGTGTGAGCGACGTTCGTGCATCTGGGCCAGACCGGCGTACACCTGCTTGCCGAGTCGTGGGGGCGGAGCCGGGTCCAGTCGCACCGGGGCGGGAATGCGGGAGACGTCGGCGTGTTCCTCGCCGACGGTCATGTAGGTCGCGTGATCGATGGTCGGGGCCGGTTCGTGACGGTCGTCCCGCCAACCGGCGAGGATCAGGTGGACGCGACCGAGAGGACCTGCGTGGGCCAGCGCGGCAATACGTCCTTTGAGAGCGCGTGACGGTTGCGGCGGCAGGCCGGCGATCACGACCAGATGAAACGGCATCGTCGACACGTCGACCGACTCGTTGCGCGCCTGTTGCACGGACTGGACGTGGGCTTCGGCCTCGTCCAGGACCCGTTCCAGGCCCGGTCCGTCGGTGACCGTGTGCCCGGTGACACCCGCCTTCGCCAATGGCCCCGCTTGTGTGAACGTCTGACCCAGTGCGGCGCAGTCGACCAGTGCCACCGACACCTTGGGTACCGCGGCAACGGTGCGCAGGAGCAGGGATTGCAGAAGGCCTGACACCTGAGGCTGGGCGGCGTCGGCGTCGATGACGAGATGGCCGGACCCCAGTAGCGGCACCACCGCCGGAAAAGTGACACCCGTGACCGGTTTCGCGAGCCCGATCCGGACGTGGACTGTGCCCTTGCCGGGGTGGTCCTGTAGAGAGGGTGTGCCCGCGGTCGCGGTAAGGTCGCTCGACAGCAGACCAGGGGCGATGCGGGCGGCCTGTTCGGTGAGCGCCAGAGCCAGCCGTGTTTGATCGCCCGCGGTCGCGTCCGCGGCCGGGATCGCCGCCTCCTGCGCGAGCAACAGCTCCTCGGCTCGGTCCAAATGCGACCGTGCTCGACGAAATGCCTCGCTCGCCCGGTCGAGTTCGCTTCGCCAGCTCAATGTCTTGCACCGCCTCGATGTCACCGGCTCACAGTGTCGATTGTCACCGTAGCGGAGGTGTGGGCGCCCAACACGTGTTGGGCGCCCGGATCTGAGGTCGGTGATGGACTCACACAGTCCACAATGAAACTTGTGGCGGCGTCCTATCCGCCCGAACGGAAGACGTCGATGTCGCCAGAAACCGTTCCCACGCGCAGTTCCGCGTTGGCGCTTCCACCCTCTGTCGGCATGTCGCCGACGGCCAGGTCACTGGAGGTGGTTCCGCTGACGGTGTTGAGGTCCATCCATACACCGGTCCCCGACGCGATGCCGATCGACACCGAGCCCGACACCGATTTGAGCTGGCAGTTGCCGGTCTTGATGGTCCCTATCGTGATGTCACCCGAGACGCTGCCGCCGGTGACGGCCCCGCCCACGTAGCCCAGACGGACGTCACCCGAGACCGATTTCACGCTGACCGGACCACCGCAGAAGTCGACCTGAAGGTCGCCCGACACGGTGTTTCCCTTGGCGCTTTCGGTGCATTCGGTGACGTGCAGGTCGCCCGAGGCGGTGTTGACAGAGGCGCTGTCGGCCTTTTCCAACGTGATGTTGCCCGATGCGGTCGTCGCGTGCGCAGTGCCGTATGTGCCTCCCAGGTATATGGGGGCCGAGGCGCTTTTGGCGTTGACGCTTGAGCCGACGGGTATGCGTACCGATATGTCGATGGCGCTGCCTCGGCCGAAGTTGAGCACCATTCCGGCCATCCCCTCCGGGGCCTGAACGGTGAGCGTGTTGTTGTGGAATTCGACCTTGGTGGTCTCTGCGGCCTCTTTGGAACGCTTGTCGTTGCGGTGCGGCGTGACGGAGACACTGACGGAGTCACGTTCCTCCGCGAAGACTTCGCAACGGCCCGCGGCAAACATGATGTTGGCGGAAACGGGCCCGTCGCATGGGAATTCGGACATCGGGTGACCTTTCGCGAGAAGTGGTGAAGGGCGAACTCAGGCTTGTGCGTAGCCGGTGACTCGTTTGCCGTATCGAGCTCGCCCGGCGGTGCTCCTCCCGTGTGTCTGACCCGGCTGTCCGTGAACGGCCGAGTTGATGGCCCGCACAAGCCACGCGTTGACGGAGATTGACTCGCCGGCGGCGGCCGACTCCACAGCCTCCTTGAGCGGTTCGGGGAGTCGTAGGGTGATTCGGGCGATATCGCCGGACTCTCCGGTCGGTGCCGGTGGTGGTTCGAGCGGCGTGACGGGTATCTCACTGACCACGAGGTCTGCCTGGCGTGCCCGCATCCGTACTTCGACGGTCGCGGGGTTGCCCATGCGGTTGAGTTCTCCGGTAATTTCTGCGGCGGCGTCGGACAGCGCCTCCAGTAGTGCTAGGCGCAGTGACGATTCGAGCGACGTGCTCAGCAGTTCGGCGGTGCGTACCGCGTCGTCGCCGGCGGGAGCCGCTGCGGCCGCGAGGTCGTGGCGAAGCGATTCTAGATAAGGACTCAGATCCATGACGCCAGTATGGCATTAAAATTGACGTCAAGCAAACTGCTCTTTGTGTCGAACGCGACGTCGAAGCGGCGGAAGCTTTGGCGACACCTGCGGCGAGTAGGCTCGGGAAACATCAGTCACGCAGCACGGAACGTGGAGGGAAAAACGCATGGTGGAAACCGTGTCACCGCAGGTCACCATTATCGGCTGGACCCAGTTTGAGACGCCCTCGGAAGTCCCCTGGGACACCGACGCGGACGGCGGACAGGCTCTGGCCGAATTCGCGGGACGCGCTTGCTACCAGTCATGGCACAAGCCCAACCCGAAAACCGCCACCAACGCCGGGTATCTCGAGCACATCCTGCGGGTGGGCCACCTGTCCGTCCTCGAACACGGCAGCGTGTCGTTCTACATCACCGGGATCTCACGGTCACTGACGCACGAACTGATCCGCCACCGGCACTTCTCGTACAGTCAGCTGTCGCAGCGGTACGTGCCCGAACGTGACGCGAAGATGGTCGAACCCGACGTCATCGCCGCCGATCCGGAACTTCACGAGCGTTTCCTCGCCGCAGCCGACGCGGCCCAAACCGCCTACACCGACCTTCTCGAAGGCCTGGAAAAGAAGTTCGCGGACGAACCCAACGCGACCCTGCGCCGTAAGCAGGCCCGCCAGGCTGCCCGTTCGGTGCTGCCGAACGCGACCGAGACGCGCATCGTCGTCACCGGAAACTACCGCGCTTGGCGACACTTCATTGCGATGCGGGCCTCTGAGCACGCCGACGTCGAGATCCGTGAACTTGCTGTAACGGCCTTGCGCCGGTTGCAGGAAAAGGTGCCCAACGTATTCGCCGATTTCACAATCGCCGAACTCGCCGACGGCACCGAAGTAGCCTCCAGTCCATACGTTCACGAAGGCTGAACGCACGCGACCAGACCCGGGCGCCGAACCACGCGGCGCCTGGTGAACATCGCCGTGCGCGGCCCAAAACGGTAGGTTGATTCATATGATCCATGACGCCGCCCGGCCGTTCGGGCGTCTCTGCACTGCCATGGTCACGCCGTTCGACGATGATGGAAGGCTCGACCTCCCGGGCGCTCGGCGGCTTGCTCGGTATCTCGTCGACGAACAACGCTGCACCGGCCTTGTCCTCAACGGAACCACGGGGGAGGCGCCCACGACCAGCGACGATGAAAAGGCCGAGCTCGTGCGTACCGTCGTCGACGAGGTCGGCGATCGGGCCAGTGTCGTGGCAGGTGTCGGGACGTTCGACACCGCCCACAGCGTCGCCCAGGCGAGAACGGCCGCGCAGGCCGGCGCCGACGCCCTCCTCGTCGTCACCCCTTATTACAGTCGGCCCGGCCAAGACGACCTGTACCGGCATTTTTCAACGGTCGCCGACGCCACGAACCTGCCGGTGATGCTGTACGACATTCCCGCGCGCACCGCGACGCCGATCGCGACCGACACATTGGTCGCTTTGTCGGAGCATCCCAACATCATCGCGGTCAAGGACTCCAAGGGAGACCTCAACGCCGCGACCAGGGTCATGGCAAACACCGGACTGGTTCTGTACTGCGGTGCCGACGAACTCAACCTGGCGTCCTACGCGATCGGTGAGGTCGGCGCCGTCAGTGTGACCGCCCACCTGGTGGGAGCGCACACCTACGCGATGTTCGAGGCGGTCGACGCCGGAGACCTGGAACGGGCGCGTCGGATCGATCGCTCACTGCTGGCGGTCACTATGTCGGTCATGACGCGGACCCAGGGGCTGGTCGCCGTTAAAGCGGTCCTGTCCCGCCGCGGTATGCCGTCGGGGCGGCCGAGGCCGCCGCTGTACGCCGCGGGCGAGCCGCTGGCCGCCGAAATAGAGGCCGAGGTCGGCATCCTCGGACCGTCCACGCGCGTCATGTCGAACTGAATCGACTGAGCGTTACACACGAAAACGATGGGGTGCATGTTTTTGCCGCATCACGAGACATCCTGACAGGAAGCGGGTTGCCATATGTTTACAGCACGTGCCGAGCTCGGAGCGCCACCGCCACTGGCTGCGGGCGCACTTCGAACCATCCCGCTGGGAGGGCTGGGCGCGATCGGCCGCAACATGACGGTCTTCGAGTTCGACGGCCGCATCCTTATCGTCGACTGTGGTGTCTTGTTCCCGGACATGGACCAACCGGGTGTGGATTTGATTCTGCCCGACTTCACCATGTTGTTGGACCGCCTTGACGATGTCGAGGCGATCGTGTTGACCCACGGTCACGAAGACCACATCGGCGCGGTTCCGTACCTTTTGGCTCATAAACCCGACATCCCGTTGGTGGGATCGCAGTTCACACTCGCCCTTATCGAAGCCAAACTCCGTGAACGGAAGATCAAACCGGACACGTTGACCGTGACCGAAGGCCACGTCGAACAATTGGGTCCGTTCACCTGTGAGTTCTTTGCGGTCAACCACTCGATACCCGACGCGATGGCCGTCGCTCTGCGCACCGACGCAGGCACGGTCTTGCATACCGGTGACTTTAAAATGGACCAGTTGCCGTTGGACGGACGGGTCACCGATCTCGCCGGTTTCGCTCGGTTGGGCGCAGAGGGCGTGGATCTGTTCCTGTCCGACTCCACCAACGCGGAGGTTCCCGGCTTTGTGACCTCCGAGCAGGAGATCCGGCCGGTCCTCGACGAGATCTTCCGTAACGCGGAGGGTCGCATCATCGTCGCGTCGTTCGCCTCGCACGTTCACCGGGTCCAGCAGGTGTTCGACTCCGCACGTGAGCACGGGCGAAAGGTCGCCTTCATCGGTCGGTCCATGGTGCGCAACATGGGGATCGCACGGGAGCTCGGGCTGCTACACATACCCGGTGGCTCGCTCGTCTCCATGGACGAGGCGTCGCGACTCCCCGAAGACGAGATCGTCTACATGTCCACCGGTTCGCAGGGCGAGCCGATGAGTGCGCTGGGGCGCATGGCCTCGGGTGATCACCGGCACATCACCGTTGAGGCCGGCGACACCGTGGTACTGGCGTCGTCTCTGGTCCCCGGCAACGAAACCGCCGTGTACGGCGTGATCAACCGGTTGTCCCGGTCTGGTGCCACGGTTGTTCACAAGGACGTTGCCAAGGTCCACGTCTCCGGTCACGCACCGGCCGGGGAACTGTTGTACACCCTGAACGTCGTGAAACCGTCGAACTTCATGCCGGTTCACGGGGAATGGCGGCATCTGCAGGCACACGGTCGGCTGGCCGTGGCGTCCGGTGTGCCGAAGGACCAGGTCATATTGGCCGAGAACGGTGACGTCGTCGACCTGGTCGACGGCGTGGCGAAGGTCGTCGGGCACATCGAAAACAATCACATTTACGTTGACGGACTGGCCGTCGGCGATGTCGGTGAGCCGGTCCTGACCGAACGCCGGATCCTCGGTGACGGTGGTTTCGTGTCCGCGACGGTGGTCGTCGATTCGGTCACTGGGAAGGTCGTCGGCGGCCCTACGGTTTCGGCCAAAGGCTTCAGCGAGGATCAAAACGCCTTCAACGACGTGCTTCCGCTCATCACGGATGCGCTGGACAGGGCTGCCGCCGACGGAGTGTCGGATCCGCATCAGCTGCAGCAGTTGGTACGTCGCACCGTGGGCAAGTGGGTCAACGAAACCTATCGACGTCGGCCGATGATCGTCCCGCACGTGGTCGAGGTTTTAAGACACCGTCGCTGAACCCGCCGGCGTTCGTCGCGGTGTTCGCGTGATGTCACATTGTCGAAGGGTCCCGCAGGCGGCATGCGCCTACGGGACCCTTTCGTGTCCTGCGGTGTGGCCGACCGCGCGGTTACACCGGCCGTTGCGGGCGACACGGATTGCCGCAGCGGTGCATGTCTCTCGCCGAGGTTGAATGGGAGGCGAGCGGATGTCCCGATTCCCACTCGGTCAGCCGGTTCATCGCATGGTGCTCGCATGCGGGATCGGGTTGCTGGGCGCTATGCGCAGATCGTGGACACTGGCTTGAGCGGGGACGTCCATGGCGTACCGAATCGACGCGGCGGCGGTGACGGCGCTCATGGCGCGTTCC